>JADHTX010000229.1 GCA_016784875.1 Methylobacter sp. | reverse complement strand
AAGGCGCCGCTACAGACAGCGGATGCGACAGCGGTGCGGGTGAATTTGGAAATCCGCATAGTTCCTCCAGGGGGTATAATTGTTATGCTTATGAAGCTATAAAGCCAGCCCGTGCGTATCAATAAAGGTGAAGTAAGTAACCCGCTTTCTTGATCAAAACGTTTGCAATGCTTCATTGAGCGGCAGGGCTGAACAGGTGCTCATGGTACGGGAGCGCTTGCTTGCTGCGTTACGGAATAATCCCGGAAATCGGCGGGAAAAATCCCGGAAATCGGCGGGAAAAATCCCGGAATAAACCGAGAAAACTTCCTGTGCCGTTGGACGGGATAAAACGGGAAAAGCTCCTATCGATTTGCCGTTTATAAACGGGCATGATGATCTTTTTGACGCGTTAAGGAGCAAAGCAGTGGCGGGTAAGATTAGTGTGTTATTGGTAGACGATCATGCCGTGGTTCGGACGGGTTACAAAGCCTATCTTTCCCTGTCCGATAAAATCGGACAGGTTTATGAGGCGGATCGGGGCGAGGTAGCCTGTCAAATGTACAGTCGGCATCAACCGGATATTGTAGTGACGGATTTATCGATGCCGGGCATCGGCGGTTTTGAAAGCATCAGGAGACTGCTCAATCGCGATCCGCACTGTAAAATCCTGATATTCAGCATTCACAATGAATTGGTTTATGTGGCGCGTGCGCTTGCAGCCGGAGCCAAGGGCTATATCACTAAAAGCAGCGTACCTGAAACGCTGATGACTGCGGTGTATAAAATTGCCCAAGGCGGGACTTATGTCGATCCAGAAATTGCCCAGCAACTGGCCGTTTCTATGGTCGGCGAACAGGACGAAGCGGACAAAATCAAGCTGCTTTCGCCGAGAGAGTTCGATGTGTTTTGTTTGTTGGCGAATGGCTATACGGTTCGGAAAGCGGCGGAAAAGCTGTGTTTAAGCTATAAAACAGTGTGCAACCACGGTACCGTCATCAAGGAAAAAATGGGCGCGGAAACGCTGGCCGAGCTGACTTTGTTGGCCTGTCGGCAAGGGCTTATTGAAGTGCATGAAAATTAATCATGATAAAAGGCAAAGGGCAAAAACATCTTTCGCCTTTTGCCTATAACATCTTTATTTTTCAAGCTTTTGTTTTAGCCCCGTCAAACCGTTCTTAAAAAACGCATTTATCGCTTTAACCGCTGCTGCGTCATTCAGGTTTTCCGGCGGGGTATTGCCGCTATCGCCGCGATAGAAGCGGCTTTTTAGTGTGACCACGCTGGTGTTGGCATCGGCTCCGGCTTTTGCCTGGAGGTTGGTCGTGTACGAACCGACCGGAAATGCCGTTACGTTTTCGACTTTAAGGCGGTAATTGTATTCATGATCTTTATCGCTGTAAAAATCCAGGCTTTCCACCAGTTGTCCGTCATTTTGCAGGGTGATGGTCCTTGTGCCGTCCGAGGCGTTTTTGCCGTCTCCTGAACTGGCTTTGACATCAGGATGCCAACTCGCAATGGCATCAAATTGCTTGATGGCATTCCAGACCTCATCAACAGGGGCGTTAATAGTGATACTTTCGCTGGCTTTTTGGGGAGTGGGTCCGTGAGCAAGGGAGGTGGCAGGGAATAATAGGAAACTCAATAATATTAGGGGTAAACGGTTCATGTCATTATTGCCATTGATTAGAAACAATCTATTATTCATAAACCCAGGCAAATGCCACCGGGCGGTTTTCCTGATAAGGGCTGGGAAAATTTCTCTTTTACCTGAACCCTACAAGCCAATGACCTAATTAATATTAACTACTATATATAAATCAATTGCATAAAAAAACAATTGTAATTAAGTGATACTCTCGCAAAAATAGATAATAGCTGCCGTTCACAAAGTTGACCGCCCCATATGCGATAAGTTATGACGAATTTCAAAACCCTTGTAAACCCCTTTGTTTTATCAGCACGTTACAAGAATCAGTTAGTGTCGATGCCTATAAAAGTTGACTTTTAGGGCAAAATCATTAAATTTAGTCTCCTAGAGTGAAAATTTCCTGTCTCCATGGAACATGAAAACCACCCTAAAAACTAATATTAGTCCTAAAAAACATAATCACTATTCTGTCAAATTAACAGGATACCAGGAGAAATATAATATGAAGAAGCCTTTGAAAAGTTGGCTGCTTGCTTCCAGTGTGGCTGCTTTATTAGCTGCACCAGCAGTTTCAACTGCTAACAGCGATCTTGAAAAACTCACTCAAAACCCAGCTAACTGGGCAACTTGGGGTGGTGATTACGCGGGTACTCGTTACAGCAAATTAAGTGAAATCAACGCCACTAATGTAAAGAATCTGCAACCAGCCTGGTCTTTTTCTACAGGCGTCTTGCGTGGGCACGAAGGTGGTCCCTTGGTAGTTAACGGTGTTCTTTTCATTCACACACCTTTTCCTAACACAGTTTACGCAATCGACCAAAGCACGCAATCCGTAATTTGGGAGTTCACACCAACACAAGATGCTGATGTGACGATTCCTGTTATGTGTTGCGACACTGTTAACCGTGGTTTGGCTTACGGTGACGGTAAAATCTTCTTACAACAATCTGATACTGTTTTAACTGCGCTGGACGCAAAAACCGGTAAACGTGTTTGGAGCGTTCAAAACGGCGATCCTAAATTGGGCATGACCAACACAGCTGCGCCATTAGTTGTTAAAGATAAAGTTCTGACTGGTATTTCCGGCGGTGAATTTGGTGTTCGCGGTTTCTTAGCGGCTTATGACATCAACACGGGTGAGTTAGCTTGGAAAGGCTATAGCATGGGCCCAGATAAAGACACTTTGATTGATTCCAGAAAAACAACTACCTGGAAAGACGGTAAAGTGGCTCCAGTAGGTGCAGATTCAAGTTTAAGCACTTGGGAAGGCGACCAATGGAAAATCGGTGGTGGTACAACTTGGGGCTGGACTAGCTACGACCCTAAATTAAACCTGATCTTCTACGGATCCGGCAACCCATCTACTTGGAACCCTGTACAACGTCCAGGCGACAACAAATGGTCTATGTCGTTGTGGGCTCGTGATGCTGATACAGGTGCGGTTAAATGGGTTTACCAAATGACTCCACATGATGAGTGGGATTATGACGGTATCAACGAAACCGTTCTGGTTGATCAAGAAGTTAAAGGTAAAATGCACAAAACTATCGTGCATTTCGATCGTAACGGCTTTGGCTATACTTTAGATCGTGAAACAGGCGAACTGCTTGTTGCTGAAAAATTCGATAAATCAGTTAACTGGGCGACGCATGTCGACATGAACACTGGTCGTCCGCAAGTTGTTTCTAAGTACAGTACTGAACAGAACGGTGAAGACGTTAACACAACAGGCGTTTGTCCTGCTGCGTTAGGCAGTAAAAACCAACAACCTGTTTCTTACTCTCCACAAACAGGTTTGTTCTATATCTCTGGTAACCACTTGTGCATGGACTACGAACCATTCGAAGTTTCATACACAGCGGGTCAGCCTTATGTTGGGGCTACTTTAACCATGATGCCTGCCGGCGCGGATGTATTGACTGGTAAACCAGACAATACAACTAACCTAGGTCAATTCACGGCTTATGATGCTAAAACCGGTAAAATCGCTTGGTCTAACAAAGAACAATTCTCTGTTTGGTCAGGTTCTGTTGCAACAGCTGGTGGCGTAGTATTCTACGGCACTCTGGAAGGCTACCTGAAAGCGGTTGATGCTAAAACTGGTAAAGAACTGTATAGGTTCAAAACACCTTCCGGCATCATCGGTAACGTTAATACTTGGGAATATGCCGGCAAACAATATGTTGGCGTTCTTTCCGGTATCGGCGGCTGGGCAGGTATCGGTATTGCTGCCGGTCTTGACAGTGGTGAAGAAGGTTCGAACTCAGAAGGTTTGGGTGCTGTGGGCGCATACAGAAGCTTAAGTTCTTACACTAAACTGGGTGGAACTTTAACTGTATTTGCATTACCCAGCAACTAAGTACTCAATGGATCTCTTTGCTACCGCAGGGAGTGATTTGAAATACTGAATCAATCTGATTTTTTAGGTTGAGCATTAAAAGCTCCGGTTAATTTATTAACCGGAGCTTTTTTTTGACCCTTAATACAGTAGACTATGTCGCAGTACGTCGCTGCATTAGCTCATGCATCGTCTAAAATGGCGCTCTCGGAACGTCTCTATTTTTTGCATCCGAGAAGCTGGCCTTAATTGTTTGATACACACAAGGAGATCTTAATGAGGACCTTACCTCAAGTTAATACCCTACTCGCTATTACATTTCTTGCTACATCCAGCTTTACCGTCCTGGCCGAAGAAAAATTTAAGGTCTGCGCCGACCCGCTGAACCCGCCATATTCCTCAAAGAAACAGGACGGATTTGAAAACAAAATCGCCGAACTGTTTGCTGAAGAACTTGGGCAAACCATTGAGTACACATGGCTTCCCCAGCGTATCGGCTTTATCCGCAACACCTTAAATGCACCGTTAAATGACAGCGATGTGGAAAGTGACGACTATAAATGCGATGTCATTATGGGGGTTCCCGCTGGTTACGACCTCACATTAACCACCGATTCCTATTACCAATCAACTTATGTGCTGTTAATCGCCAAAGGTCGCGGTTGGGATGATATTACCGAGGCCTCTCAATTAGTGAATCTGCCGTTGCAAAGGCAGGAGTCATTAAAAATCGCCATGTTTGACCGTGGGCCGGGAACGACTTGGCTACAAAAGAACGGCCTGCTCGATGTGGGCATTCCTTATCAATCGATGACTGGCGACTCTAAAAATAATGTGGCTATGCAGATTGAAAAGGACCTTAACGCGAAGAAAATTGATATGGTTATCCTTTGGGGGCCAATGGCAGGCTATATCGCTACACAAAGCCCAAAAAACAGTTACGCAATGATACCGATGAAATCAACCCCGGACATAAAGTTTGATTTTGGGATGGCAATGGGCGTCCGTCGTGGCGATAAGGCAAGAAAAGAGGTCCTTAACAAGCTGATAGCAGGCAAAGCAGGCGAGATTCAAGCCATCATGGGCGGTTATCAAATTCCTTTACTACCGATCCCTAAGCAGGTTATTCGTAAAGACGGCGATTAATTCTTAAACAAGGGCTTGTCAGTCAACGATACAAATATCCCAATCTAGAAAAGAGTAGTTGAGCCGCAGATGAACAAGGATTTACATCAATTCTTTGCGGCCCCTTTTGGGGAGGGTTAACCATGACGGAATGATTTAGCCACGTTTGTCTGTGTAAACCATTAAGGCGGTCTATGCTGCTCGGGAAGGTCGACAGACTTAGCCCTACAATTCTTATCGGCCATTTTCAGGTCTTGACTCATCCTGCCTCTGAATTGGCTGACTTTAAGAAGTATTTGTCATGGCACATGAACCGAAGATGGCTCAAGAATTCTGGCGATTCAAATTAGCGTTATTGAAACCTGCCGTATTCGTCAAAGATGGGCAGAGGTGCCTAAGGGGGCCGAATAATTGATCAACAAGTGAGTCTGTGAGGTAAGCAAAAATGCTACATGAAAGAGTTTTACTGGTTCGGGATGAAAACAACTTTGGAAATGTATTCAACGAACTCAGGCTTAGCTTTGACAGACTGGAAGTTACAGTGCGTGAGATTATCACCGAGCGGGTGCATCAGGAAGTGCGGAAATATAATCAGCAGAAGATGGGTTATAGACATTTTTTGGTTACGCCAAAAGACGACGAGCTTCGGTTAAACAACCCCGCAGGGAAAAAGAAGCGTCCTGTCAATGCTGAAAAGCAAGTAGAAGTAGCGTTGAAGGCGTTTTATAGCAATGGCTTTTTTATTTTGGTTGATGAGGTGCAGGCAGAAGAGCTGGAGGAAGTGGTGATCATAAAACCAAGCACTGTTGTGAGCTTTATTAAATTGACGCCTTTAGTGGGCGGCTAGAGGGTAATACAAAGTTTTTGAAAAACTATATAGACTATACTTCACCCGGTCACGCCTGCGGATTTTTCAAATAGCTGGAATTTTGGGTTTAAAAGTGTTTTAACTTGTTCCTTGAAAGCAGATTTCACCTTATCAAGGCAGTCGTCAATAGCTTCCTTGAAGTGGCAAAAT
>JADHTX010000228.1 GCA_016784875.1 Methylobacter sp. | reverse complement strand
AAGCTGATTTTTAACGAGCCTAACCTTTCCAGAGGAAAGGTCCAGACAGCTGACCGATCATTCGCAATATGCCTAAGTAATTCCCGTTCTTTAGCCAACAAAAGGAGTACGCAGAACCTAAAAATACCCCCCCGTTAATTCAATAGCTTAAATGCGAACATTATTCATCGTTATGCCTATTTTTTTCACTAAAAAATGAATTCTTTCTACACCTCCATTACGATTGTCATTCTTTTCAAATCAGTAAACATACGACTGCCTTAAACGTGGCCTTCAGCAACCAGAATTCTCGTCTGCATCCCAAAGGATAATATTTTCAAGTACTCAATTTGCTACATTATGTACTAAAATGATTACAAAAAATGTATGGCGCACGCTATTGTTAACGCCAAATATGGTTTAATTCGCCAAAAACCGTAAAATTTGATGCCGTTGGCTGAGATCATTAACAATCTTGGCCCTTTGTTAATAAATAGGACAGCAGTTAGATGTTTATAGAAGAAACGCAAGAAGATTCAGATGACTGGATGTCGGCATTATTGAGGTCGCCGATTTTTCAACGTCTTCCCCCTACTAATTTACAAAAAATCATAATGAGCCTGGAAGCCGTCCATTTTAACAAGGGCGACGTGATCATCGAACAAGGTAGTCAGGGGGACTATTATTACCTGATTAAAAACGGGCACTGCGAGTTAACGCGCAAGCCAACGCCTAATGCAAAAGAGATTAAGTTAGCCCGACTAGCCAGCGGCGATACCTTTGGCGAAGACGCGCTGCTTTCAGATGCCCCAAGAAACGTAACGATTACAGCTCTGACGAGTATTTCGTTATTGCGGCTAAATAAACCGCAATTTATCTCTTTAATAAAGGAGCCTTCGCTGACCTTTGTCAATCAAGCGGAAATGCAGAAGGCAGTGCAACAGGGCGCAACCTTACTGGATGTACGTACGCCGGACGATTACAATATTCACCACCTTGAGGGCAGTATTAATGAGCCTTTTTTCTCATTACGGATGCAACTTAAAACATTAAATCGCGAAAAGCCGATTATTGTAATTTGCGGTGACGGCAAGACCAGCGAGGCAGCGGTCTTTTTATTGCTTCGCAATAAAATTAATGCCATGCTTTTGAAGGGCGGCTTAGCCAGCCTTAATCCCGAACCGGAACAGGGTATTTCCTCAGCCAACGCTACTGATGATAATGTCGTGGTTGACGTCGAAACTCTCAAAACCATTCCTCAAAAACATGAAATCGAGCAACCTGTCGACAATGCCGCTTCCGTCTCCAGCAGCGCACAGGATGACCACATAAAAGCCTTGCTATCGGAAATTGAGACGCTTAAAAGCACTAACCAACAACTGACCAATAAGTGCATGGAACTGGAATTTAACAAACAGCATGCTGAGAAAAAAATCCGTCTCTATCACAAACAATTGGAAAAACTAACCCTGGAATTAGACCAGCTTAAAAAGGCTTGATACGACTCATGATATTCGATTTTGCTTCTCCCTCATCAATCAATGTATGAAGGACTATTAACATCCTCGATGTACGGGGAAGCCCACTCAAAAACGCTAAGTAAAGCCCCTTGTAACCTCAATTAGCCTGCTTCCGAAACATCGGATATTTCCGGTTCCTGCCATCGAAAATATTGATCATACTGCTAATCAAACCCCGCCATTTCTGTATTAAATGATTTCTGACCTGTTCCTCGCCGTAAACCAGTCGGATAATTTCACTTCTTGCATCCAGCCAATCTTTAAGTTCATACCCGGGGTTAAAACCGCGCTTTTCCGCTTTATAATAGGCCGCTTCAGCTATCATACCCTCAAGATCGACCGGTTGAACAGATGCGTTATTCGTCCTTTTAAACCCGTACATTATCAAATTCATAAGGTCTTGCGGCGAGCTTCCATTAAGACCGATTGCAACAGGATTCAACTCTGCCAACGTGCCGAACAGCCTATCCCATATCGACAAAACTGTTCCATAATTACGGTCATGCTCTTCTCGCTCAGTTGAATGATGCACGCTGTGCAAATACGGCGTAATAAAAACTCGACCAAAAGCTAGTTCGCCCCGGAATGAAATATTCGCGTGATGCATCATGGTAAAAAACGTAATTATCAACTCATTCGCCAGTAACGACGATCCTTTTATGCCTAAAACAATAATCAGTATCGCCTTCATAATACTGACAATGATAATTTCCATAAAATGAATCCTAAATGCCGTTGAAACATTCAAGCAAGAATCATTGTGATGCACCTTATGAAACATCCATAAAAAATCAAAGTTGTGACTGGCCTTATGCAATAAATACAGCAATAAATCAATAGCTAAAAATGAAAGAACGGCTCTCCATACAGGATTAGCAATAGCGTTAAGCAAGCCATTATTTGCGTAGTGTTCAGCCAGCGCCAATAACGACGGCATCGACAATAACGACATAAGAACGCTATTAAAAACAAATAGCTCGACATTCGCACGATAGGACTGCCGCAACAGTTTTGCGGGCAGTTTTTCTTTAGGATTGTAAAGCTCAAAAACCACCAAAATGACAAAAGCCATGAGCAGGGTAAATGTTGCCCCCTGTCCAGATGTCTGGTTTATAAGCCACATGAGATAGGATTGAAGTAAAGTAGTTGAAGATATAAGTTCGTTTAACATCGTCATCTCCTCATTACAAAACTGACGGAAATTATTAGAGCAAATTTATCTTAACTGGATATTATGAAACCTTAGTGACAATAAAATATAGCAAGCGGGCAAATTTGGTTCAATCCCTGAACCTAAAAAATGCATTAACAAGTGCGGAAGCCATTCAACTACACTCAAAGTAGAGTCTTGTCGGAGCGTTAACATCAAGAGGTAGTCAATGGAAGAACTCATTCAACTGATCCAGGCCAACATAGCGTATGCTCCCTATATTATTTTCTGCGCATTATTATTGGCCGGGTTTAATGCCCCCGTCTCTGAAGACGCAATGCTGTTTATCACGGCAGTTTTAGCAGGCAAACATCCCGACTACTTTGCACAGCTGTTTCTGTCTGTGTATCTTGGCGCTTATCTGTCCGACCTGATTAGCTATTGGCTGGGCCGATTATTAGGCCCGAAAATATTAAAAATCCGTTTGTTTGCCAACATGGCTTCGGCAGAACGAATCGGAAACATACATAGCTTTTATAAAAAATACGGCATGATAACGATTTTGTTAGGTCGCTTCATCCCATTCGGCGTCAGAAACGGCTTATTCCTGACTGCCGGCTTAGGGCGAATGAATTTTCTGAAGTTTGCAATCGCCGATTTAATTGCTTGCACGATTACCACGACCACCTATTTTTCGCTTTATTACCGTTACGGCAATACCGTTATCGACGCTATCAGAACGGGCAACAAGATTATATTTGGCCTCGTCATTTTGCTATTGGCTATTTATCATCTGATCAAGAAATGCAAGCTACTGACATAAACCTAAAAAAATCCCAACGGATTAACATCGTAACTGACCAGCATATTTTTGGTCTGTTGATAATGATCCAGCATCATCTTATGGCATTCGCGTCCCACGCCGGATTTTTTATAGCCGCCGAAAGCCGCATGAGCCGGATAATGGTGGTAACAATTAATCCATACGCGACCGGCCTGAATGCCTCGCCCCATACGATAGGCGCGGTTCATATCATGCGTCCACACGCCTGCGCCCAGACCGAACTGCGTGTCGTTGGCAATCGCCAAGGCTTCGGCTTCATCTTTAAACGTAGTGACCGAGATGACCGGGCCGAAAATTTCCTCCTGAAAGATACGCATCTTATTGCCGCCTTTCATAATCGTCGGTTCGATGTAATAGCCCTCGGAGAACCCGCCGCCCAAAGACTCTGCCTTGCCGCCTATTAACACCTCGGCGCCTTCGTCTTTACCAATCTGCATATAGTCCATAATCTTATCGAACTGCTGTTTAGACGCTTGCGCGCCTACCATCGTTTCGGTATCCAACGGGTTGCCGCGTTTAATCAGCTTGGCACGGGCAACGACTTTAGCGATAAAGGCATCATAAATGGATTCTTGAACCAACAGCCGCGATGGGCAGGTACACACTTCGCCCTGATTGAAAAACGCCAGCACCGCGCCTTCGATACATTTGCTGATAAACGCTTCTTCCTGATTCATCACATCTTCAAAAAAGATATTCGGCGATTTGCCGCCCAGCTCAACGGTCGACGGAATAATATTTTCCGCCGCGCATTTTAGAATATGCGAACCGACCGGAGTCGAACCGGTGAAAGCTATTTTTGCAATCCGGGTGCTGGTTGCCAACGCCTGCCCCGCTTCCGCGCCATAGCCGTTGACGATATTGATCACACCTGCGGGCAACAAATCGCCGATGATTTCCATCAGCACCAAAATAGACGCAGGAGTTTGTTCAGCCGGTTTCATAACCACACAGTTGCCTGCGGCTAAGGCGGGAGCCAACTTCCAGCAAGCCATCAGCAACGGGAAATTCCACGGGATAATCTGCCCGACCACACCCAGCGGTTCATGAAAATGGTAAGCAACGGTATTTTTGTCAATTTCACCGACTGAACCTTCCTGGGCGCGAATGCATCCGGCAAAGTAGCGAAAATGATCGGCGCACAGCGGGATGTCTGCCGCCAGCGTTTCACGCACCGCCTTGCCGTTGTCCCAGGTTTCGGCAACGGCTAATGTTTCAAGATTTGCTTCAATCCGGTCGGCTATTTTTAACAGCCTGTTTGACCGCTCAGTGACAGAAGTTCCCCCCCAGGCGGCTCTGGCGGCATGAGCCGCATCCAGCGCCAGCTCAATATCCTCGGCGGTGGAGCGGGGTATTTCGCAAAAAACCTTGCCGTTAACCGGACTTGAATTTTCAAAGTACCGTCCCTTGACCGGACCGACCCAACTTCCACCGATAAAATTTTGATAACGGGATTTAAAGTCAATTTTACTACCTGGCTGATTGGGTTCGATATAGAGCATTATTTTTCTCCTAATATAGACAATTGATGACGATTCATTCCGTCATGGCGACAGTGCTAATGATGCTCCCTTTTGTTAATTCTCGATAGTATAAAGGGGCCAAATATCACATATCCCTTCCGATAAATAAATCACCTTACTCTCTACGCACAACATTAACTATTCTTTCTCAATTTACGCACCATTTTAGTGCATAGCGTAATACACCGGATTTATCACCATCCGCTCAAAACCTACTCTGCATACGCAGACAAGCAATATGGCTTGTTTATTGCTTTGCACCATTTAGGAAATACTTCATTTTTAACGCAAAACCAAGGATTAAATACATGCTGTCAGAATCTGAACGCTTTGAAACCTTCTCCCCCTATATTCGGAGCGTTGCTCAATGCAAAGAAATTCTCCGCGATCTGAATGGAACCTGGGGCCTTGTTTCCGCCATTGCAGAAATCAGCTGCCCCACAGAAGCCGCCACTATCCTACCGGCAATGGAAGCCACAAAAAAAGGTTTTGCCGGACTTGAAAGCAAACTGACCAACCAACTGGTGGGTGAAGAAATTAAAAAGACCTGTTTGGAATTGGAGTCCAAAGCCCAAGTGTCGATAGATATTCTGGTGCGCAACCTGTACGAGCGCACCGCAGACATCGGTTTTCTGGCAACCAATGCCGACATCTGCAATTTCGTGCTGGCCTCCGTCAACGGTGAAAGAACCGACAAAGAATCGATTAACCAGCTGCTTGACGAATACTGCTTAAAATACAGCGTATACGACGACATTATCATCCTGGATACCGACAGCCGCATACTGGCCCGGCTTGACCGCAACACATCCACAGTCGCTCAAACCATTTCCGACTCGATTATCCGCAAGACCTTGAATTCGATAGAAGACTATGTCGAAACCTTCGGCAAAACCAGCCTAAGGCCCGGCACGGACCGAGCGCTGATTTATTCAAAGCGCATCGTCGATCCGGTCGATGACACGGTGATTGGCGTTTTGTGCCTGTCGTTTCGTTTCGATAACGAGATGGAAGGCATCTTCCGCAGCCTGCAAAAGAAAGGCGACAAAGCCGTCATGTTACTGCTGGATGCCGACTCGGTCGTCATCGCCACCAGCGACCAGGACCATGTACCGATC
>JADHTX010000227.1 GCA_016784875.1 Methylobacter sp. | reverse complement strand
GGTTATCCCGAATATGCACGGAGGGTATTAAAAAACCCAACTCTTGAGACAATTTTTTCCTTACGCCTTTAATTCTAACCATGAGTTGCCCACCCTGGTTTTTGTCCACCAATGGAATTAATCGATAACCCACTTCAAGCCCAACCACATCAACCGGCATCACATCGTCCCAACCCAATTCTTTAGTTTCCGGCAAAGGAGCTGCATTTTGGGCTAACTCCATAGGATAATCGATAGCAACGAGTTCTGCGTCCTTATGTTTCTTCTCAATGAAATAAGCAGATCCTGCTAAAGCCAAAGCCAGCAGGATAAAGACCATATTCGGCATTCCCGGAATTATACCCAGAGCACCAACCACCACGGCAGTCACTGTCAGCACCTTGGGATTTGCCAATAACTGTGTAGTGACCTGTTGACCAATATTTTCACCACTACTGCCAACCTTGGTGACTACCAGCGCAGATGCAGTCGACAATAATAACGAAGGGATTTGAGCGACTAAACCATCACCAATAGACAGTAATACATAAATTTCGCCTGCTTCGGAAAAACTTAAATCGTGCTGAGAAACACCAATGGCAAGACCGCCAATCATGTTGACAAATAAAATAATAATCCCTGCAATTGCATCGCCCCTGACAAATTTACTGGCACCGTCCATAGAACCATAAAAATCCGCCTCGGTCGCTACTTCGGCACGACGCTCACGCGCCTCATCCTGAGTCAGCAATCCTGCATTTAAATCGGCATCAATAGCCATTTGTTTGCCCGGCATCGCATCCAGTGTAAATCGCGCCCCAACCTCCGCAATCCGTCCGGCACCTTTGGTAACGACCATAAAGTTAATAATGATCAATATCGCAAAAACCACCAGACCGACAGCAAAGTTACCCCCGATAACAAAAGCGCCAAAGGCCTCAATCACCTTACCGGCCGCATCGCCCCCCTTATGTCCGTCGATCAATACCACCCGTGTCGAAGCTACGTTTAACGCTAATCGCAATATAGTTGCCAGTAAAATAACCGTTGGGAATGATGCAAATTCCAACGGTTTAATTGTATAGACGACAACCAGTAATATGATTAACGAAAAAGCAATATTAAAGGTAAAGAACAGATCGAGTACGAATGCAGGCAACGGTAATATCAGCATTGACAGTACCATAACGATAACTAATGGCGCCCCCAACTCGGCTTTACCCAATATCGCCAATGCTGCTTTTAATTTTGCAAAATCCATACCCTGTTAATCCTGTTTAAATTCGTCAGGCACATTAATATCTGTCGGCGGCAATGGCGCTCTCCAATCATTTTTCTGAGCTGCTTTCAACTGATAAACATAGGCAAGTATTTGAGCAACAGCCAAATAAAGTCCCTGTGGTATCTCATGATCTATTTCGGTCGAATAATACAATGCCCTGGCTAAAGGCGGAGACGCCACCAGCGGCACGTCAGCACCTATCGCAGCATTTCGGATTTGGGCCGCTATCAAATCAACGCCCTTGGCAACCAGTTTTGGCGCACTATTTGAATTTTGATCATATTTTAAGGCCACCGCATAATGACTAGGGTTGGTAACAATGACATCGGCGTTTGGTACTTCCGACATCATACGCCTTTGCGACATCTCCATTTGCACTCTACGTTGCCGCCCTTTGGTCTCGGGACTACCTTCAGATTCTTTATTTTCATCCTTAATTTCCTGCTTAGACATTTTTAAGTTTTTACTGTGATCCCACAGCTGATAGGGCACATCAATCATCACAATTAAAACCAATGAAGAGCTAAGCACCAAAAAGCACATACCAATAATATTTAGCGCATGACTGACTGATTGCTCTAGGGGTTCTACACTCAATCCAAGTAACTCTCCGATAAAGCTTCGGTACAAAACAACCGCTACCGCAAAGACCAATAAGATTTTCAATAAGGCTTTGAACAGCTCAACCAATCCTCGTACCGCAAAAATTCTGCCTATCCCGGTAATGGGATTCATTTTTGACGGTTTAAACGATATAGCCTCCCAACTGAACACCCAGCCTCCCATAGAAATAGGAGTAATAATGGCAACTACGACCATCAGTGCAAAAAACGGCGTAACCAACAGGAGACCATCAATCATCACTTGTTTAAAAAAAATCATAGGACTAACAGGGTCGAAAATAATCTCGCGGCTCAACTGAAACTGTGCCCGCATTAAACCTATCAAGCCCGTGCCGACGTGTCCTCCCTGTATAAGAAACATTGAAGCACTCGCTATCAGCATGACAAAAGTATTCAACTCCTTTGATCGGGCAATCTGGCCTTTCTTTCTGGAGTCTTCTAACCGTTTCCCCGTGGGTTCTTCGGTTTTGTCGTCGTTATCTGCCATAACTTAATCTACAATTGCAATAACTGGCCGATCAAATCGTAAGCATCCGTTAATATTCCGGAAAATTGCTCCACAACATCAGGCAATGTTTTCCAAACCAACAGCATTCCCAACATCAAGGTTACCGGAAAACCCACCGAAAAAACCTGCAATTGCGGTGCCGCCCTGGCCGCCACCCCAAAAATGACATTAACCAACAACAGACTAGCCATAACCGGCATAGCCAGCAACAAGCCGCCGGCAAACAACCGGCCACTCCAGACGATAATTGACCAGATACCCGCCTTGTCTATTCCATCTATGCCAATAGGCAAGGTTTTAAAGCTGTCCAGCAACATTTGAATCAGCAACAAATGCCCATTCAAACTGATAAAAACTAACGTCGTGATAATAGTATAAATTTGCGAAATGACCGGTACCTGCTGTCCGCTTTGCGGATCGACCATAGTTGAAAAACCCAGCCCCATACTTAAAGCAATAGCTTGCCCGGCAAAAATAACCGCAGCAAAAACCAACTGCACGATAAAACCACTAACCAAACCTATCATTGTCTGAGTAATAGCCATTATAAATCCAGTGTAACTGAACATTTCAACAGAGGGCAAAGGAGGGAGTAACGGCATAATGGCGAGCGTTATTACCACCGCAAGAACCAGCCTGGCTCGGGGCGGTACGGCTTGAATGCTAAATAACGGCACAGATACAAACATCGCACTGATACGCATTAAAGGCCATATAAATAATGCCACCTGGTTGAGGAGCTGCTCTTCGGTAAAGTTCAACGTTTAACCAATTAATTGCGGAATGTCCCTGACCAAGCTCTGAAAATAATCAAGAAACATTTGCATCATCCCCGGCCCCATAATCATCAAAACAAACCCTATAACAATTAACTTGGGGATAAATGTCAATGTCGCTTCATTAATCTGTGTAGCCGCCTGAAACATCGCGATAACCAAGCCTACAGCCAATGATGGCAATAACACCGGAGCAGTCAGTTTTACCGCAACAATCATCGCATCCTGCGCAATCATAGAAATAGTTTCCGGCGTCATAATTAATCTCTTTTTCTGTCAACCAACATAAAAACTTGCTGCTAACATTTCCATAATCAATGACCAACCATCGGCCATAACGAATAACATTATTTTAAAGGGCAGAGAAATAATCATCGGCGACAACATCATCATACCCATGGACATTAATACACTGGCAACTACCATATCAATAATCAAAAAAGGCAAGAAAATTAGAAAGCCTATTTGAAATGCCGTTTTCAATTCACTGGTCACAAAAGCCGGCAGCAATAACGAAAAAGGGACATTCTCGGCTGACTCCAACTCCGCTTTACCGGAAATCCGGATAAATAACTCGAGATCAGCCTCTCTGGTTTGTCTTAACATAAACTGTCTGAATGGTTCAGAAGCCTTTTCAATGGCGACGGTAACATCAATTTTTTCTTCCAGATAAGGCTGAACGGCATCAGTATTCACCTTATCAAAAACCGGCATCATAATGAAAATTGTCAAAAACAAAGACAAGCCTAATAACACTTGATTACTGGGTGCCTGCCCAGTACCCAAAGCGGTTCGCAACAAACTGAGAACAATGATAATTCGGGTAAATGAAGTCATGGTTAACAACAGCGAAGGCAACACGGTTAACAAGGTCATTAACGCCAGAATCTGGATCGTTACCGTATAAGTCTGCGCGCCTTGCTTACCCGTAGTCACGGTAACGGCTTCAATCCCCGCTGCGGCATAAGCGGGTGTCTCAATCCATAAAAAAGCGAAGCCTATTAACAGCAGCCGAAACAACATGCTTTTACTCATCAGATCGTCCTTTCATTACTTGCATCAGTTTTTGCGCAAATCCGCTATCCATCGCCATAGACGGTGGCGGCTCACTGTTCAAGCAATCATCGCCCTCCAACACATGCAATGCGTCTATACGCCCTGGCGTCACGCCCAAAATAAGCTGCTTTTTTCCGACCTGAAGTAAGATAACTCGTTCCCTCATCCCCAAAGACAGACCGCCGACCACTCGCATTTTCTGAGTGTTGTTAACAGTAATTCCGCTTAACTTACGCATTCCCCAAATACAGAGAAAAAAAATAGCTAAAACTATCAGCAGCCCGACACTCCAATGAAGCATATCGCCGGAAGAAACCGTTCTGACCGTCTGTTTTGAAACGTCAGCATTCGGCACCGCAAAGCAGGCAGGAAACCACCAGTACAACCAACCTACAATAATTTTTTTGCCAGACATCAGGCTAATCTTTTAACGCGTTCCGATGGACTAATGACATCGGTTAAGCGAATACCGAATTTATCATTGATCACCACCACTTCACCATGGGCAATCAGGGTACCGTTTACCAATACATCAAGCGGTTCACCGGCAAAACGCTCCAACTCGACAACCGAGCCCTGATTTAACTGCAATAGATTCCTGATATTAATCTGTGTTCGCCCAATTTCCATTGAAATAGTAACGGGAACATCCAAAATAACATCCAGGTTAACTTCATCACCTAGGCCTGAAGATGATTTTTTATCTTCAAATTGATCATTAAACTCCTCAAATGCAGCTGCCTCAAAATCGCCAATCGTTTCTGCACCTTCTGGCGCATTTGGATTTTCACTCATCTTATTTCCTAACCTAATATTGTTATAATCGAACCCTAAAATGCATCAGTTTGATTCAAGGCTTTACCTTATCAATAATCTGTATCGCATAATTTCCATCCGATATGCCAACCTTACCTTCAAACACAGGAATTCCTTCCGCTTTAAGGATCACCGTCTCCGGCATTTCAATAGGTATTACATCACCTTTTTTTAACCGCATAATGTCTCTTATGCTCATGATTTTTTCGACCAGAAGGCTATTCACCTCCACTTCTGCTCTAAGTACTTCGCCACGTAATGCCGCCTGCCAACTGCCGTCAACTTCACCACTGTCACTACTGATTGCATCCAATAACTCCCGGATAGGTTCAAGCATCGCATAGGGCATAGCAATGTTTACATCACCGCCCCCACCTTCCAACTCAACATGAATAGTTGAAATTACAATAATTTCCCCCGGCCCAATAATATTGGCAAACCGCGGATTAATTTCAGCTCCCACATATTCAAAATCGAGATCCATAACCGGCTTCCAGGCTTCTTTCAGATCTTTAAAAATCATATCAATGATGATCCGAACCACCCGCATTTCGGTCGGTGTAAATTCTCTTCCCTCTGTTTGATTATAAAATTGTCCTGCACCACCGAAAAAATTATCAACCACTGTAAAAACCAGTCGCGGATCGATGACAATTAATGCTTTACCACGCAAGGGATTAAATCGAACAATCGTTAAATTTGTTGGAACCAGCAACCCTTGTATATATTCAGAAAATTTTTGAACCTGAATACCGGATATAAAGATTTCTGCCGAACGACGCAAAAAGTTGAATAACGAAATGCGGATAAACCTGGCAAATCGTTCATTAACCATTTCCAGAGTCGGCATTCGCCCACGAACAATTCTTTCCTGACTGGCAAAGTCATAATCTCTTACAACACCTTTTTCATGATATTCTTCGGTATCGGCTTCAGCATAAAAATCGGACTCTTCCTCTGTGTCTGTTAATGGCCAATTAAACTGAGCCAAAAATGGCCATTAATTTTGAGCCACTTTTTCAGATTTCTTTTTAACAATGAATCTGAGACAGTCCCTGATTTTTATTCAAGGACTGTTATGAAGGAGTGGATTGTGATCC
>JADHTX010000226.1 GCA_016784875.1 Methylobacter sp. | reverse complement strand
TCGCACGGTTACGGTTGAGGAAATGATAGCGAGTTGATTTTTGTCGATAGCAAGGCGCTGAAACAGGCGCATAGCAAGCTATGAAACTGTTTCAGCAACGCGGCTATCGGCATAAAATCAGCCGCTAGGAATCCGCAACTGTGGCCGGGCGAAGTATAAGACACGACCCCAGATAAAGCAGGGTTCTTTCGTCAATGCATCCAGGCGTTACAGAATGGCGCTTATGGCTGTAAGTGCCGATTGTGCAGGTTTCTTTGAGATCAAAAATTAAAAATGTGAGCATCGAATGAAACGAAAAGAAAGCGCGGACAATGAACGATTTATCGAAAAATGGCGTTCGGGTTGGCGAATGAATTTCTATTAATTTTGAGGTGGCGGCTGAAAATCGTTTTTTCGGTCAGGCACAAGATGCGCTATCCACTATCTTTAAAATCATAATCTGGTATCTTTGTTGCTTAGACGACATCTTCTACGCCAGTTAAAAAATGAACTGCGCTAGTCGTCGGTTGAATTAAAATAGTAAATAAATACAGCGCAAGAGACTCAATTGACAGAACTAGAAGTGTTTTTCAGCAGCGAGGGTGGTTTGGCAACAGTCATCCCCGGCTATCAGCCGCGAGCGGCGCAGCTTGAAATGGCTGAGGCGATTGCTCATGCCATCGATGCAAATCAGCATTTAATCGCCGAAGCAGGAACCGGAACCGGCAAGACTTTCGCCTATTTGGTGCCCGCCATTCTATCCGGCAAAAAAGTCATTATCTCGACCGGCACCAAAAACCTTCAGGACCAGTTGTTTAACAAAGATTTACCGATTATCCGCAAGGCCATCAAAACACCGTTTAATGCCGCATTGTTAAAAGGTCGCAGTAATTATTTATGCACCTATCGGTTGAAAAACGCGTTGACTTCAACATTGGGTTTTAGCAAAGAAGATGCCGTGGCTCTGGCAAGAATTCAGTCCTGGTCGAAACGCACTCAAGCAGGCGATACCTCGGAAATGTCCGAGGTGGCGGAAACTGATCCTGTCTGGTATCAGGCGACCTCGTCACTGGATAATTGTCTAGGGCAGGACTGCCCTGATTATGCCGATTGTTTTTTGGTCAAGGCCAGGAAAAAAGCTCAGGAATGCGAGATTCTGGTCGTCAATCATCATTTGCTGTGCGCGGACTGGTCGATACGCGACAGCGGCTTTGGCGAGTTGCTGCCCGATGCCGAGGTGGTTATCATCGACGAAGCGCATCAATTGGCCGATACCGCATCCAATTTTTTAGGCATTAGCGTCAGCGCCAAACAGCTGAATGACTTGGCGAAAGACGCGTTGATGGAATATTTCAAAGATGCCACCGATATACCGGCCTTGCGTACTGCCTGTGAAGACCTGGAGCATGAGGTTAAAGACTTGAGATTAGCATTCGGCATCGAGCTGAAACGCGGCGATTGGCAAGACATTGAAAATAACCCCAAAATTGCAGGAGCGTTGACTGCGGTTAAAGATCAGTTGCAGCGCTTGGCCGATCAACTGGAGTTGGCATCGGTTAAAACCAAAGGCCTGGATTCGTGTTTTAAACGCGCTGATGAATTGGTGCAACAGTTACAGATTATTCTCGAAGACAACAGCGGTAAATGGATACGCTGGTACGAAACCTACAAAAATACCTTTACCTTGAGTCGGACGCCGCTGGATATTGCGGCGGAATTCCGCTCCTTTATGCAACAACATCAGGCCGCGTGGATTTTTACTTCGGCGACCTTAAGCGTGGCCAACAAATTCGATCATTTCGCCAATAATTTGGGTCTGAGCAATGCAGCCAGCGAAAGCTGGGGCAGTCCTTTCGACTTCGCCCATCAATCGCTGTTTTATCATCCCAAAGGCTTGCCGCAGCCCAACGATCCAGAGTTTATCCCGACCATTGTCGAATTTGCCGTGCCGGTGTTGCAGGCCAGTAAGGGCAGGGCGTTTTTCCTGTTTACCAGCCATCGCGCACTGAAACAGGCGGCCGAATTGCTGGAGAAAAAAATCGACTTTCCGTTATTGATTCAGGGCAGTCGTCCCAAAGCTTTATTGCTTGAGCAGTTTAAAAAGGCGGGCAATGCCGTATTGCTGGGCACATCGAGCTTTTGGGAAGGTGTTGATGTCAGGGGCGAGGCCTTATCCTGCGTTATTATCGACAAGCTGCCGTTTGCGTCCCCCGGCGATCCGGTGTTAAAAGCGCGATTGGACGCAATGACCAAACAGGGGCGCAATTCGTTTTTCGAATACCAACTGCCCACCGCCGTGATAGCGTTAAGGCAGGGTATAGGCCGATTGATCCGCGACGTGACCGACCGAGGCGTGTTGATGGTATGCGACCCCAGATTGTTAAAGAAATCATACGGGCAGATATTTCTAGACAGCGTACCGGCCATGAAGCGGACCCGCGACATAGAAGAAGTTCGGGCATTTTTTCAGGACGAGTCGGTAGAAAAATAGCACTCGGATGGCTGCCGATTTGACTGTGAAAAAATTTAGAGACGCGCTTGTTTTGTTTCTTCGCAGCGGCTCACTTCAGGGCGCGTTCTACCTATCAAATCTCCATGCTCTCGTAAAATCTCCACCGTTAAGTTAATTACTAATTAGAGATCGAATAATGAAATTATTGGCAGTAGAAACATCAACCGAAGCCTGTTCGGCAGCGCTGTTTATTGACGGCGAGGTGTTTGAACGTTATGAGTTGGCACCTAAAATACATACGCAACTGATTTTGCCGATGATCGATTCATTAATGCTAGAGGCGGACTTAAAGCCGCAACAGTTGGATGCACTGGCGTTTAGTCGAGGCCCCGGCTCGTTTACCGGCGTCCGTATCGCCACCGGCGTGATTCAGGGTATCGCCTTGGGCGCCGATTTGCCGGTAGTCCCCGTGTCTACTTTGGCCGCTATCGCCCAGGATTTTTTTGGACACAATGATGATAACGTTGCCTTTGTCGCGATGGATGCGCGTATGGGCGAAATTTTTTGGGGAGTTTATCGACGTGATGAGCAAGGCTTTGCCGAACTGATTGGTTTTGAGGCCGTGACCCCGGCTGATGCGGTTGAGTTTCCCGATTTAATTGGCGTAGGTATCGGCTCAGGTTGGGGCGTTTACTCTCAGGAATTGATCACTCGCTTGGCGGGACGAGTCAGTCATTATCAAGCCGACATGCTGCCCCGAGCCGGTGCGATTGCCCGATTAGGGGCGCGAGGTTTCGAACAAGGTCAGGCTGTAGCTGTCGAGCAGGCAATGCCGGTATATTTGCGGGATAAGGTGGCTAAGAAAGAATCTGAGCGGTAACGGATGCGTCAAAGCCGCTTATAAGGATTCACTGCGTATCATTTTTTTAGTCTAGCCATGAGGGATGCCGATTATGAGTTGGTTGAGCAAATAGTGCATTTGCCAATAAAACAAAAATCCGGAAAAAAGCGGCGCCGGCTATAGCAAAAAGTGAAGCCAGTAAGACCAGTATGTTTAAAACTTTCATGATAAGTCCTCCATTAGGTGTTTGAATTAATCTTGATATTCCTCCGATTAAATTAGTAAAACAAGAAATTTAAGCATTAATTAAATGAGAGCCGGTTCCGGTTTCAGGTGCTTTAAATACCCCGTGGCTAGTCCACCACAAGTTGTTTTATTGCGAGTTTATGCGCTGGCTTTTTGCTACTGATCTCAGGTAGAAAATAACAAATAGATGAGCTTGGATTGCTTGGTGTTTTGCGTAAAAACAACAGAATATTCAGCGGTTATGCCGCGGTGAATTATGTGGCAGGATGCTGAAAATAAGCGCAATGATTGCCGAATTTTTAGTTCTGCTTTTTCGGATTCATTCCGCCATATCTTACGAACCATGCGTTCCGGGACAAGTTCTGCGGAATGGGACGCTGTTGCCTAGCGAGGGAAGGTGTCGAGTTCGGCGACTTTATCGGCGTCCGGGATGGTGCCGCCGGTGCGGCTAGAGGCGATAGTTGGCAAGGTACGCACTGCGTATTTAGCTTTAAAAATGACAATAAAAAAATTGCCATCTACGTTGACAATAATTTCATTGCTAAGCGCGGTAGGGCACTGCCGTTTTGCCCGCTCATCGTTTTTTTACCAAATAGTTTTGTAATTCAGCATCATCCAACAAAGTCTCTTGTTCCGCTTCCGCCGTCAAACGGTGTTGATTGAATTTTTCGTATTGTTCCAAGGCCAGCTGATCGGCGACTGCTTTGCTGACCGTTCCGGCATTAGTCAAAATATCGCGTTCGTTAAACTGCAAAAACGCATCCAGCTTGGTGCGCCAATCGCGCATAAAAACCTGCCGGTGGCGTTTGGCTTGATCCTCGGCATAATCCAGGTACATACCGACAATGCGGTTCAGGCCGTCCATTTCTTCGCTGTTCAGATAATTCTTGGCTACGTTCACATCGCCTTTACGGACTTTTGCGCCTTTCCAGGCAGTCAACCCCATATTCGACTGGCCTGCGTCGGCGCGATCAGCAATCAGTTCGGCGGCGGTTTTGCCGGAGATGGCGAAATGCAGTTTGTTTTGTACGATTTTAAAAAACTCCAGTGTTGCTTCGGCCTGGGGATCGTAATCGACCGCCAGTTTAAAAATATCGCGGATTTTCTGGTAAAAGCGTTTCTCGCTGGAACGGATGTCGCGGATGCGCTCCAGCATTTCATCGAAGTAATCGGAGCCGATGTTGGCGACCTGCTTTAAGCGCGCATCGTCCATCGTGAAGCCTTTTACCAGATATTCATTCAAGCGCTCGGTAGCCCAGCGGCGGAATTGGGTGCCGCGGTGGGATTTAACCCGGTAACCGACGGCGATAATAGCTTCAAGATTATAGTGCTTGGTGCGGTATTGCTTGCCGTCGGCGGCAGTTGTCAAGTATTCCTTGACGACTCGATTTTCCGCCAACTCTCCTTCGGCAAAGATGTTTTTCAAATGCAGGCTGATGTTCTGCTTGTTGGTTTGGAATAGTTCTGTGAGTGTTGCTTGGGCTAGCCAGACCGATTTATCCTGCAAACGCACTTCGATACGGGTTTGGCCGTCTTCGGTTTGGTAGAGTACGAAGTTTCCTCGTTCCCACGCGCTGCGTCCTGTACTTGTAAGGCCGATATTTCAAAGCATTAACCGCGACTCGCGGCGCAGCGCGCCTTGACTGCATTCCCACGCAGCGCGTGGGAACGAGACAAAGGATTTCATTGTTAAGTGTGGCAGGGCGTAACAATGCTGTTTTGCCAGCTCATTGTTTTTTGCTAATTTGAACCTGTAAGTATTCCTTACAAGTTGCCCTTTCTTGCTGCTCGCTTTCGCGGTAAATCGCCTTGATGTGCAGGGTGATATTTTTCCTCGTTCCCACGCGCTGCGTGGGAATGCCGTATGGGACGCGCTGCGTCCTGTACTTGTAAGGCCGATATTTCAAAGCATTAACCACGACTCGCGGCGCAGCGCGCCTTGACTGCATTCCCACGCAGCGCGTGGGAACGAGACAAAGCCGCTATTGCGCCCTATGGCCCTTAAAACACATATTTCGCGATTGATGCGGTTCGTACCGCACCGCATCCTACGGCCCTGGAGCAAATAGTTTTGGCGGTGGATTTTTGGTTTGCATAGATGGGATGCTATCAAGAATTTAATATTTATAGTATCTTGTCTAACGAATTTATGGAGTTGCGTTATACACCTGTGATTGAAAATTAATATATACCTGAAAAAGGTGTCTACTTAACGTTATGTTTTAAAAGGAAACCAAAAGGAGAACGACCATGAGCAATAGACAATTGGAAGAGAAACAAGAAGAAATTGCAGATCGACATTTAGCATCAGAGCTTGGAATGACATATGAAGAGCTCTGCGAATTAGAATGGGATATTGATACAAATGAAAGCAATGATGGTCTTGTATATGAATACATCGTTACATTCACTGATTCATCACCAAGAAATATCCTAGATAAAATTGAAGGATTAGAAGATGGAAGAGTAGTACGCTTAAGCCCGTCAGTGTTTGTTGACGAAGATGAGTAGTCCAAATCACAAATCAATGGGGTCAGGCTCTAATGCTGCTTACTTAAGAGAAAAGCTATTGTTAATTAATGAGTTATAACTTCATTGTAAGCTTGTTATCTAGGCATAATCGGAAGTGGATAGGGTTTCAGTTGACATTTAACGGTCAATACAAGGTGTGATATTAT
>JADHTX010000225.1 GCA_016784875.1 Methylobacter sp. | reverse complement strand
ACTTTTGGCCCGTCAAAACGAGGACCTTCTTTCATCGCATAATACAGTCCTTCGTTAAATCCTGGGGAAAAGATGGCATCATCCTCCAAAACCAGCGCCCGCTGCTGTTTCCTTTCAACAATATTTTTCAAGACAATGATGTGTTTTAAAGCACACGACATTTGGTTGGCCGATAAACTGTCACCAATAAAATATTGACTCATAATTTCTGCCGTTAATTCATCGGCATCCCCATCAAGAATAAATTCTGCCGACATATTTTGACTTAAAAGCTGCGCCTCCATAAAAGCACGACGCTCATGGAATTCCTTTACGTTTATTACGTAAACACCATCTAATTGTTTTGCTGCTGAATGCATTCCTGCTGCTACCTTGAAAAACGTGGAACTGTATTGAGAATACTTTACTCAAAACTGCAAGTAAGGTGAAATCAATTACGTATAAACCGTTATTATAATTGTTATTCGAGGAAACAGAGTTACTCTACTTACTCAGTGCCCACCGAATAGCCTCTTTAACACACTCGTGACTAAGCGTATCAAGGCATTTACTTCGACTTTTCCTATGTTTATCGCAACCTTCCAAATGACAGGGAACACAATCCCCATTGCCTTGAATCAGGTAGATATTGTTGAACTGCTGGCTACCGATTTTATGAAAAGGATTTTTGTTTTGGCTATACCCACTAGGCCAGGGAGCCCATTTCACCGGATTAGTTGGCCCATAAAGCGCTATAACCGGAACTCCGGTTGCGGCGGCCAAATGAGTGATACCGGTATCAGGACCGATATATAATTTAGCCTGAGCCATAATAAATGCCAGCTTTGCCAACGAAATCCGCCCGGCCAAATTGATGGTATCTTCCGGAAGTTGACGCTGAATATTGGCGATATAATCTACTTCCTCTTGGGCAGCCCCTCCCGACAAAACCAGTTTTAATCCCATATTATTGAGATACCTACCAACTTCAACCCAACCCTCTACTGTCCATTGCTTGTATGTCCACTGAGGGTGCGGGTGCAACACTGCATAATTGATATTATCAGCCACAAAAGGAAATTGCTGCACTAGTTGCTTTGTATTACTGATTTGTGGTGGAACTAATGAAAAACGACGAGGTACATTAATCAAATCCAGCAATTTCAGATGTTGCAAAACCGTGTGTGTATCGTCATCATCAAATTCTGTCCAGTATTGAACAAAAAAACGCTTCCACCAACCTGTCGTTTTTTTAGGCGGCACTACAGCAACCCGTACTGGCGCAGCAAGTAATGTGTACAAAAAGGGTCTGTCTCCAGCCTGCGTAGCGATGGCTAGGTCGTAATGCCTGAACAACTGCCAAATTAACTGCCAATATTCTGAGAACTTTGGACGATTTGACGTAGTTAGAATATGAGTAATATCCGGATTGCCTTCAAGCATAGCGGCTGTATTACAAAACACTAATACGTCAAGCTGAGCATCCGGATAAGCCTCCCGCAACGAATGTAATAATGGCGTTGTCAGCAAGACATCACCGAGGTATCGCATCGCGATAACTAATATCTTTCTTGATTTAGGTTGCAGAGATTGCTCACTATTCATTTTCTGGTTTAAATAATTTCTCTTTCTTTTAGTATGTCCGAGTTTGGTAATATAAAAATTAATGAATAAAAGATCCAGCTTCTTAATATATAACCTTGAGCTTTTAATAAATGATAAATATCGGTATTCAATATTTCTTCTATCGACCTATAATGAGATTCAATGATAATAATTTTTGGTTGGTAGGCTTCCAAATTCAATGAGCTTAAAACCTTATAATCCATGCCTTCAACATCTATTGATAATACATCGATTTGTTTTCCTCTGTATGGACTCTCTTCAATAATTTGATCCAATGTTTTTGAAACCAACTCCGTCGTATCATAAATAGTATCGCCTGTATCTATAGCAAATTTATGATTTATAGTGGAACCCACACCAAACTTACCGAATCGATATACATTAACCTGTTCTTGTTTATCGGAAATTGGCGACAAAACATTCCAATCCCTTGGTCTAACCATGTTAAACAAGCTTATTTTATCGGCTTCCATATCAATATTTATTCCGCTCCAACCCGCTTTATACAACATATAAGTGTTAGAAAGTTTCTTTGGATGATAACAACCGACATCAACAAAAAAACCTTGATATTTCTTTATTTTTTCTTTCTTTAATAGTTCTTTTAATACAATATCTTCCCCGAACTGAGAATAATGTAATTTAATACAACTTGAAAAGAACGCCTTGCGTATTAACCACAATGCCTTACAAATTCTTTTAAATATCCTCATACTTTTTATTCCATTGAGCAAGTTATTATACAATGAGTACAGCGTTCCCGATGTTAAACACCTAAAAATCATTCGTTATCAGCTCCCTGATAAGCATTTCTTCGTAATTTACCGGACTTAAACCAGTCACGGATATTCTTCGCAGCTTTTAAAACCGGGGTAGCGCCCCCCATTGCTACCGCATCAACCAAACAGTACCAAGCAGCAACACCACTTGGGGGGTTTCCCTGAGGCAAGCCCAAAACCGGATCTATTGCCGCCCATGTCCATGTTCCAATGGCCGTGCCAATCAACTCGAGCCAGGTAGTAATAAAAAAAGCGGCTAAATAAACCATCGGTGAACGGCCTTTAAAAAGATACCCTAGAAAAACACAATATAATAAGGCTCCTACCGAATCGCCTTGAGCCGCATAGCCGCTAATCCCCCAAACCGACCAAGCTCCGCAAACCAATACTACTAATGTGGCGATTTCTCTGGCGTATCGTAAAAATAATCCAGAACGCCCCAGTGCAACGGCCGTTAAATAAACCATGCCGTGACCTGGCGGCACATAAGCCGGTACATTCTCAAAGCGATACGTGTATCCCCCCATAAAAGGCGATGCAAAATGCTCACCGATGGTCGCAAAAATAACCGCAATGACGACCTGCATTCTTATTTCCCTATTTTCCCCAAGTAGCCAGCCTGTCAAAAATACCCAGCCACAAACACCGAGGGCATTTTGCTTTTCCAAACTCGCATTAGCATCACTCATTAAGCAGACAGCTACAGAAAGAAAAGTAAAAGCTGCTATAAAATAATCCCGTTTTTTATGTGCATAAGCAATGTTAACTTGTGGAAAATGGCGTAACACAATTACCTCTTTTTGATTGTCATTAATTTTATCGCTACAGTTGCTCAGATTTACCTACATAAACAGCCAAGCTATCACCGCATATCGACTTAATTTACCCAGCAATATGATTAAACAAGCCTGGAAAAATGGCAGTTTTAACCATCCTCCCGCAAAACACAAAGCATCTCCAACTACCGGTAACCAAGTAAAAAATAGTGTCCAGATACCTTTATTTCTTACTACATCCAATGCTTTCTGTTTTTTTTCTGATAAGAGTGTAGATACAGGAAAATTTTTTGCCGCCAACATTCCCAATCCCCAAGTTGTCATAGCACCCAGAGTATTGCCTATCGTGGCAACAATAACCAAAAGTTCAACCTGATAATGTCCTGTCGCAACCATAAAAGCCAAAACAGCTTCTGAACCGCCAGGCGCTATCGTTGACGATATGAATGCACTGGTAAACAGTCCGCCTATTTCAATCCCTAAATTTTGCACTTTTTCTCTCAAAAAAAACCCCTGCGCTCAAAGAGTACAGGGGTTTTTATGTTCCCCGAATTTAACCTCCGGGTAATATCTTATTTTTATTTGACATAACCAGCTTCAGCAAACCAGATAACAATTTTACAATAAGCTCGATTCCTGTTCTCAACATCTCAAAAATAGTGGCAATCACTTCTGATGCGCTCATACCTTTAAACTTTTTCGCTAAAAACGGTGCTAGCAATAAGCCTATCGCTAATCCAATCACAGTAACACCCGAAATAAAAGAATCTTCTTCTACTCGTTGCGCTATAGGAGCGACAACCACAGGTATCGGTGCTGCTTGCGCTGCCGCCAAAACAGCAGCCATCACTGTCGACAAACTTCCCTCGTAGTCATCAGGTATGACGTAAGCCGTCACCCCCGGAATACTAGGTAAATCTCCATCACCCTTACCAACTTTCAACTGCGCTTTCATGCCTTTTTCCATGTGCTGGGCAATGTCACAATGCACTAGATAGGTTTTATCGCCAGGAGGTAGAATTAATGTTCCTGAAATTTTCGCAGGCCCTGTTACTTCTAAATGAAACATGCCTTTTGGGTATAAATACTTCGGCAAGCCATGCATCATCCATTGATGACGAACATGATCATCATTGACAAAATTAACTGTTAATTTAGTACACGGCTTAAACTTAAATTCTTGCGTATCAAACGCAAACATTCTACCGGGAAATTTCTCTGCGTGTTTATGTCCAGCATGTACAGTAATTTCCTTGGTCTCAGAAATACTATCACAGCCGCCCGGCAACGTACTGGCATTCTGACCCATAACCATACCGCCAGCCATGTCCATCAAATGACCATCACCGTGATCCATGAGCATCTTGCGATGATCTTCATACTCCACTGCCAATACTGGCGCAGAAAAAAGAAAAATCAGTGCCCCTGCCGATAATAACTTCACCATTACTCATTTCCTCCAATGTTCAATAAAATCAAAGCTTCTGCCCACACTCCTTACCAATAACCATGTAGACAATGCCATTACCCATTTCCAGAAAAATTACCTGTTAAGACGCAATGGCATCAACACACAACCCGGCAAAAAATCGCGCCTGCTTAGCTTTTAATCTTTGTTATTATTTCATCCACTTTGGTTTTAAATCCAGCATGTGATAAATAAAGTACATAGAGACCCGCAAATGCGAATAGAGCATACAGGAGCATATTATTTTTAGTCACCGCTTGCCCACCGCCGGCTTTAAAGCTCATGTGCGCATCCAATCTATCGCCAGAATCGGGAACCAAAGTAATATGAATCAAATAGCTGCCTGGCGCCGGTACGCCATTTGGAAGCCTTAATTCAACCGTACCTTTTTTATGCTTTGCTGCCGGCAGCTTGAATACGCTAGTACCTTCAGGCTCTTTAGTCACCTCAAATTCAACCGCCATGTCCCGATATTTCATGTCCTGATAATCGAACACCAATAAAGTAAGTTCGTTAGCGCGCGGAAGATTGGCGCAAAAATCTTCAGCAGGGAAGGCATTCGGCTGATAAGCGGTATAATGTAGCCAATGAGTAGGTTCCAATTCAAATTTACATTGGTCAGTATCGGTACCTGCGGCCCCACCATGCGCCCATAACGATGCAGAAAATAACAATCCCAGAAGTACTAGGGAACCCTTTCTTAAAATGTGTGTACTTTTCATAATACCGTCCAGTTTTGATAAAATTATTATTATGAGAAAAATGTAAATGCTATCAATAGGTCTTGAACCCAATCAAAAGCACGCATCTTCTGCTGTATTTTTGATTAATAGCAATGGGTTACTCTAGCACATCGATTTAGCCAAATAAAGGAATTGATGGAGGACTAGCCTACAAATGCCGTTATGAAAGTAATGCGCTGCTGCACTATTGCTATCCGTCCCTGCTTTTCGTAGACTTAAGCCATCTTTATTCAAACGGAGCTTTACCGCATGTCATTTTTGACCTCTTCTACAGCCTGGACAGCTTTAAAAACACATCATGCCGAAACCAAAAACATTATCCTGCGCGACAGTTTCAACGCGGATAGCAACCGGCACGCCAAATTCTCTCTCCATTTTAATGACATACTTTTTGATTACTCAAAAAACAGAATAACCGATCAAACTCTACCCTTATTAATTGATCTTGCTAAACATGCGGGGCTAGACGAAAAAATCAAGGCAATGTTTTCCGGTGCAGAAATCAATAAGACTGAACACAGGTCCGTTCTGCACACCGCATTACGTAATAGAAGTAACCAGCCTGTTTATGTTGACGGGCAGGATGTCATGCCGCAAATTAATAGCGTCCTAGTCCAAATGCGAAATTTCAGCACTTGCGTTCGCTCAGGCGAATGGAGAGGCTATACCGGCAAGGCTATTACCGACATCGTCAACATTGGTATTGGCGGTTCCGATTTGGGGCCGAAGATGGTTTCAACGGCTCTTACCCCCTATGCTTCTGAGACACTAAAAGTACATTTCGTCTCCAATATTGATCAAGCCGATTTAGTTGAAACCCTAACGCACTTATCGCCCGAGACG
>JADHTX010000224.1 GCA_016784875.1 Methylobacter sp. | reverse complement strand
GCACAGGCAGCTTAGAAAGCATACAAGCCGTCTCCGGAACGCCATTCCAACGTTCACTGCCGCACAGGCAGCTTAGAAAGACGCGATGGGCAAAGGCGCTTGGGTGGAGCAGTTCACTGCCGCACAGGCAGCTTAGAAATTGCAAATCGACTTGCTCTCGCACCCTTTTTTGTTCACTGCCGCACAGGCAGCTTAGAAAGCCGCATAAGGTAGCGGGGACACAATACCCTCGTTCACTGCCGCACAGGCAGCTTAGAAACACTATTTTCCTGTAGCGGCCAACCCAGTGCCGTTCACTGCCGCACAGGCAGCTTAGAAAGTTATATGAGCTTGTCTTGTTCGCCGGAATGCGTTCACTGCCGCACAGGCAGCTTAGAAAAAGGCGGGACTTTATCGAGAATTACGCGAAACGTTCACTGCCGCACAGGCAGCTTAGAAAAACAGAAAAACCCGTAACCTCACCCCGATTCCGTTCACTGCCGCACAGGCAGCTTAGAAAATGTGTGTGTACTCTGAGCGACACTCGCGTAAGTTCACTGCCGCACAAGCAGCTTAGAAAAGCAAGTATCGGCGGCGCACATGCTTCTTCGCGTTCACTGCCGCACAGGCAGCTTAGAAAAATTTTCGATCATTTTATTAACTCCTGCTAAAGTTCACTGCCGCACAGGCAGCTTAGAAAATAGTCATAAAGGAATCCGCATTGCCCGCCGCGTTCACTGCCGCACAGGCAGCTTAGAAATTGTAAAACATTCTTGATTAATAAAATTGCACGTTCACTGCCGCACAGGCAGCTTAGAAATTCATACTCCCATCTCAGTGACAAAGCGCATACTTTTGTAAACGTGGAAACCTTTGACAAGCAACAGATTCCGCTATTTTAAACTTGTACGCTTTCAAAGTAAGATGGGAGTAATATCGGAACAATAATGCCATTCAGGGTTCACTGCCGCACAGGCAGCTTAGAAATTAGTCATATCCAGCACAGACCGCGCGCATTCGTTCACTGCCGCACAGGCAGCTTAGAAATGAAGATAACTGTTAAACAAGTGCATTTGCCCTGTTCACTGCCGCACAGGCAGCTTAGAAAGTCGAATAGGTCTAGTTTGTAGTCGGTACGTTTTTCCCTGGTCTGGTTGTAGACCTGTTCGTCTGATTCATCTATACTTTGCCCATGCCCGCCATCGTTTCGGACGTAGAGAGGGACGTTGTGGAGAATATCCACGGCATCACTCGTGGCGGGATACCTTCTCATGGCATGGACTGCCAAATCCCTACGTTTTTTACGCACCTCTTCAAAATATAAAATAGCTCCATCCGGCGTTTGCTTGGCATAAGCCACCATAGGCCGACCTAGATCGTGTTCACTGCCGCACAGGCAGCTTAGGAATGAGCATGGGATAACTTAGGCAAGTTGCCAATAGTCGGAGTGCAGGCTTCGCCTGCATACACAAGCAAAGCTTGCACTCCTGCCACACGAAGTTGTCCACCTTATTTCATGCTCGTTCCTTAGAAAATCAGGATAGTTTTTATCTCCCCATGTCGGCAGCCTACAAATTACAAGCCTCGCAAAATATCCTTTTTAATATCTTCAAGATTTTCCAATCCTACCGAAATCCTTACCAAGCCGTCTTTAATACCGGCTGACGCTCTTACTTCCGGCGCTAGTCGGCCATGCGTAGTAGTGGCCGGATGGGTGATGGTGGTTTTAACATCACCCAAATTTGCGGTAATCGACAGCATTTCTGTGGCATCGATCAACTTCCAGGCGTGTTCCTTGCCGCCGGTCAGCTCAAAACTGACGATGCCGCCGAAATGACTTTGCTGACGCTTGGTCAGTTGGTGCTGAGCATGCGATTCCAAGCCGGGATAATGTACTTTGGCAATACCGGGCTGTTGCTCCAGCCATGTAGCTAGTTCAAAGGCGCTGTCGCAATGCGCTTTCATTCTGATTGCCAATGTTTCCAAGCCGGACAAAAATACCCAGGCGTTAAACGGGCTCATGGTTGCGCCGCCGGTGCGCAGATAGGGGTAGATATGTTTTTCTATAATCTCGTCGCTGGCAATGACCGCGCCGCCGACGCAACGTCCTTGTCCGTCTATATATTTGGTTGCCGAATGAATCACGATATCCGCGCCCAGTTCGAAAGGCTTTTGCAGCACTGGCGTACAAAAACAGTTGTCAACGATCAATAAGCTATCGTGCTTATGGGCGATGTCGGCAAGCGCTGCAATATCGGCAATTTCAATCAACGGGTTGGACGGTGTTTCGAGAAACAGAAATCGGGTATTCGGTTTAATCGCCGCTTCCCAAGCCGCTGTATCGATCAAATCGACAAAATCGGTTTCAACGCCGAATTTGCCGAAATAATTTTGGAACATCAATACGGTATTGCCGAATACGCCCCTCGAACACACGACATGATCACCGGCTTTAAGCAAGCCCATGCCGACTGCCATTATAGCCGCCATGCCGGATGAAAATGCCAGGCAACGCTCGCCTTTTTCCATTAACGCCAGTCTTTCCTGAAAAGCATTAACGGTTGGGTTGGTAAATCGGGAATAAATATTGCCCGGTTTTTGCCCGGTAAAGCGTAAAGAGGCTTCTTCGGCACTTTTAAACACATAGCTGGAAGTGGCAAAAATCGGGATGCTGTGCTCATCTTCTTGAGTACGATTATGCCCGGCTCTGATCGCTTGGGTTTCCAGTGAATAGTCGTTCCAATCAATGTCTGTCATGATTTTATTAAACGTATTGAGTATAAAAAGAAATGGAATTCGGATGACGCGAACTAGGCTGATAAGCACCGTTTAAAAAGTGCATAACCGCATGTTAAAGATCGGCACAAATCCGCTTCATCCGTGTTCTATTAATCGGCTACCCACTTAAGGCGGGACAGTTTAAAGGTTAAGCCGTTCGTGGTGAGCCTGTCGAACCATGAACGGCTTAACCGCCCATCCTTCGACAAGCTCAGGACGAACGGTTAAGCCTTGCCTATTGTCCCGTCCTAAGTGGGTAGCCTATTAATCGTAGCCGACTTTTTTATGCGCCGACAATTTAATGTATACTTCGCACGGTTACGGTTGAGGAAATGATAGCGAGTTGATTTTTGTCGATAGCAAGGCGCTGAAACAGGCGCATAGCAAGCTATGAAACTGTTTCAGCAACGCGGCTATCGGCATAAAATCAGCCGCTAGCAATCCGCAACCGTGGCCGGACGAAGTATATCCTTCAATCCCCGTTTTGCATCCCGATAATGAAATTTTCCGAACTTCTTGTCGATTGTGCGTGGTCATTGCGCAAGGCTTCGGTACGTTCCAGATAGGCCTCGTCAATATCGCCGGTGATGTATTCGTTGCTAAAGCAGGAGGTATCGAAGTGTTTGATATCGGGGTTACCTTTACGAACTGCGTCAACCAGATCGGTCAGATCCTGATAAATGACCCGATCTGCACCTATGGCAACTCGCACTTCATCTTCGGTACGATCATGAGCAATCAATTCATGAGCGGCCGGCATATCGATGCCGTAAACATTGGGATAACGAACTGGCGGTGCAGCAGAGGCAAAGTACACTTTTTTAGCACCGGCATCTCTGGCCATTTGAATGATCTGCTCGGAGGTTGTGCCTCTGACGATTGAATCGTCAACCAGCAATACATTCTTGCCTTCAAACTCAAGACCAATGGCGTTTAGCTTTTGCCTAACCGATTTTTCCCTCATTTTCTGGCCCGGCATGATAAACGTCCGGCCGATATAGCGGTTTTTGATGAAACCTTCACGGTACTTTACACCCAATAGGTTTGCCATTTGCAATGCCGCTGTTCGGCTGGTGTCGGGTATGGGTATAACGACATCTATTTCATGATCAGGCCAGTCTCTCTGCACTTTTTTGGCGAGTTTTTCGCCCATACGCAGACGTGCTTTATAAACCGATATACGATCGATAATTGAATCCGGCCTTGCGAAATAAACATACTCGAAAATACACGGACAATGATTCGTTTCCTCGGCACATTGTTTGGTATGCAATACCCCTGATTCTTCAATAAATACGGCTTCGCCAGGCTCTATGTCTCTAATCAGATCAAAGCCCAATACATCCAGAGCGACACTTTCCGATGCCATCATAAATTCGGACCCTTGCTCTGATTTTCTTTCGCCGTAGACGATAGGACGAATGCCATGAGGATCTCTAAAACCTAAAATACCAACCCCGGAGATCATAATCACAACGGCATAGGCGCCGCGGCAGCGACGATGAACGCCTGATACCGCTTTAAAAACGTCATCAACCGTTAAATGCAATTTACCTAAACTTTGCAATTCATGGGCAAAAACATTCAATAAAACTTCGGAATCGGAATCGGTATTGATATGCCGCTGATCTTCTACGAACAACGCTTTTTTTAGCTCTTCAGTATTGGTCAAGTTACCGTTATGTGCAAGCGTCAAGCCAAAAGGCGAGTTAACATAAAAAGGTTGTGCTTCTGCTGAGCTGGTGCAACCCGCCGTTGGATAACGAACGTGAGCAATGCCCATATTGCCTCTTAAACGCAACATTTGGGCATTGGTAAAAACATCGCGAGCCAAGCCGTTTTCCTTTCGCAAATGTAACCGTCCGGCCTCACAGGTCACAATACCTGCGGCATCCTGACCTCTATGTTGCAACACTGTCAGAGCATCATATAACTCTTGATTAACAGTTTGATGTGAAACGATTGCAGCAATACCACACATTATTTTTTAACCTGTATTAATTGATAGGGATTAGCGAAAGGACACGCGGTAATTGATATATTCCGCAGAGCCTGAAGAAATATGATCTCGCAACCATACAGCGAGTGTTTGAAAGGGGGGAATCACTTTTGATTCTGTCCACCAGGAATCTTTGGGCAGGGGGGTAAATCCTGCGAGTATGACTATAACAGTAACGATGACCATGCCGCGAACAACACCAAAAACCATCCCGCCTAAACGATTCATGAAGGTTAGTCCGATATTTTTAGCCAATATATTCAATAAAAAACCGATTAATCCGCCAAAACCGAGTGTAATAACGAATAAAACCACAAAAGATGCAACCATTCTGGCTGACGGATGACTGATAGCCGATTCTATAAAAACCGAAAACTGACGACTAAAGTTCAACCCTACCCAGATCGCCAGTATCCAAAATACTAATGAAAAAACTTCCTTAATAAACCCTCGCAACAGTCCGACTATCAAGGAAATCAAAACCAGCCCGATTAGCGTAAAATCTACCCAGATCATGCCTTTATCCGTTTGCCGTTATTCAGACATCAAAATTGCCTTTATATTTTTTTTCTCCAGTCTATCCTTCATTGCGGCTGCTTTTTTCTGGTCAAGTTCAGGACCTACCCGAAGACGATATGTGGTTCCCTTATCTGTTTGAACGGTATCGAGAGACGCCGGCAAACCTTGTTCGCTCAAGCTTTTCCAATATGAAACAGCATTTTCTTTTTTACTAAAACTACCGAGTTGAATATACCAACGCACTAATTTTGCACTGCTCTTCGGTGCAGCTACCGGCTTTCTCGCTTCCGCTACAGCGGCAGCAAGATCCTTTACGGTAGTGGGCGGTTTGGACGTCGCTTTCTTAGCAGTCACTGCCGGTTTTACAGGCTTTTTAACCGTTATTGGCTTTACCGTCTCTACAACTTTATGAACCTTTTCGGGGGTTTTATCCACTGCTTTTATCGGCAACTCCTTAAGTGGAGTGCTTGTTACATCGTTATACTCTGCATCCGCATGTTTTTGGCTTGACCTTGACTGATTATCGTCAGGCTGCTCAACACGACTCTCTTTTGTATTAACATCTTCGGAATAGCCTTTGGACTCTGCATACAAAGACTCCCCGGATCGATCCTGTGTTTCAGGTTCTTCATTTGCGCCGGTACTATCAACAGTATCGTTGGTGTTTTCGTTAAATAAAGGCTCAGAATCCGGCAAACTTAAAACCTGATCCGCACTGTTCGGCAGCTTACCGGCCACATCTTCTTCTGAACCAACGGGAGCAGGAATACTCAGTTCACTGACTAATTTGCCACTATTATCGACAGGATCATCGAATAGCATGGGGATAAAAATTGCACATAGAGCCGTAACGACGACGGCGCCAATCAAACGTTGTTTTAATTCATGATCCATTTTGTCTACTCACTTATTCTCAAATTCAACCAAGCAATCAGATACCAAA
>JADHTX010000223.1 GCA_016784875.1 Methylobacter sp. | reverse complement strand
CCTTCTACTGTTTCCACAACAATATGATAATGATTGCTCATTAAGCAATATGCATGACAAATCCAGTTAAACCGGGAACAAACATCGCTAAACAGTTCAAGCCAGTTCAGTCTGTCTTCATCATCAAGGTAGATCTCGCCCCTTGCGTTACCCCGTGAAGTAACATGATACAATCCGCCTGCTAATTCTATTCTGAGTGGTCTGGCCATGTGGCAAAGAATAGATTATTTTTTGCTAGATTGCAAGACCTGACCCCTTGCTTTCTTTCTTGCTTTCTTTGGACGCCTTTGTAAATATCGCATCCAGCCATGGATCACTCACAGCAATTTAACCAATGTTGCAATGACGGCGGCCTGCGCTATCAATGCGCCTGTTACCCACTTAATTAGCTCTACCTTGAGTTCGGACAAGCTTACTTTTATGTCTAGCCTTAAGCTTTCTGTTTCACGATGTAAATCATCCTTAGTAGCTAATTCGCCTTGGGCTTTTTTAAGAACCGACACAACAGTTTCAGATTGCTGGCCGGTAAATCCATTGCTTTCAAGCTCATGCACAAGTTCTTGGGTATCAAAAGTAATAGTGGTCATAGGAATATCGCCTTTCAAAAATCAGTGTCAGATTCTAACATCAATAACGTCTAAAGCAACGCGCGATTGATCGCGTAAACTCGGAAAACGCTGGAAATAAGGTATTTTTTCAAAGCTACATTGTGCTCTGTTTAATTTTACAGAGCCAAAAACTAATGAAAAGAGTCCTTAAATGCAATCAGGCGGCCACAATGGCTGGAGTGAGTACCCGATCCCTTAAGGGGCTAATGGAAACAGATAATTTTCCTATGCCCATCATGGTGGGTAAGGCGCACGGATGGATAGACACCGAAATTCAGGCGTGGATCGACCAGAAAATAGCGGATCGTGATGCCGTGGTTGTTGGGGGTACGGAATGAAAGAGTTAATCAGAATCGATAGCCGAGAAAGTGGCGGAACGCTTATGCCGAATGGGTTCAGCATCCCAGTGTCCAAACAACGAGGGCACGATTAAGTGAGCGGGTTTTCCATAGATGCCAGAATATTTTTAATATTCTGTGCCGAATTGAAAATAAACAGTATTTCAACGACATCGTTTCTTACCCTATAAAAACTCACATAATTTTTATAAGGCAAACTTCTGATCTCGATTTTTGCTTCCATTTCTTCATAAACCTTACCCGCCAACGGAAAGACAGAGAGTGTTTCTGTTAACGATTTTACGATTTCTTCGATAAACGTTTCTGCCCGAACCGGACTGTCCAAAGCTATGTATTCGGCTATATTAAGCAAGCATTGATCAGCGGTTTCAGTTAATACAATTTTATGTGTTTTCATCCAAAAACTAATTAACGGCTACTGCTAACCTGGCTCTTAGTTTTGTCTTCAGGTCGTTTATATGCTCCTGGCTGCCTTCGGTTACGCGGCCTGCTTCTGCGTCGGCGATTCCTGAAATAATTCCATTGTGGATGTCTTTTTTAAAGGCTTCGCTTACTTGAATCAAAGCTTCAACATCCTGCATTGAAAAAAATATCCCTATTGGCCGCTCTCTTTTGGTAATCATTACCGGTTCTCTTTGTGCCGAATCCAAAAAACTGCCGAATGCGTTTTTTGCTTGTTTAGCCGAGATGGTTTTCATGTTCATAGTTCCTATGGTTAAGTGTTAAGAATTACATAGTAGCCATTATAGCTACTTTGCATTAAATCCAAACGCATAAAATAGCAAAGCGGCAGTTTCTTCATGCCCCTAATCTAACCAATCATCCCCTCCGAAAGCCAACCGTCTCTCTGTTTCATAATCGAACAGATGAATATCCCGAACATTAAGCCTTAAACGCAGTTGTTCGCCTTGACGCACAGGGGCTTCAGGCCCCAACCGGGACACCAGCGTGATTCGGCCGTTGTCGAACAAGTCATTCGCATAACCCGTGCTCGGTTTCGGTAAATCGAGATCGGAATAGACGAACAGTTCGGCACCCAGCCATTCGACGATATCGACCGTGACCGAAAAAGCAAGGCTTTGCCCATTATCCGTTGATGAATCCAAACCGATGGCTTCCGGCCTGAAACCGGCAATCAGTTTTTGGGGCGTGCATTCACCAAAGCCCTCAGGCAGTTTTACCGAGCCGAACGGCAATATCAAATTGTCAGGGCCGATTTCAGCCGGTACGAAATTCATGCCCGGCGAACCGATGAAACCGGCGACGAACAGGTTGGCAGGATTTTGATACAGCTGCCTGGGTGAGCCGATTTGCTGCACTTTGCCCCTGTTCAGCACGGCGACGCGATCGCCCAAAGTCATCGCTTCGGTCTGGTCGTGGGTGACATAAATCATCGTCGTGCCGAGACGTTTTTGCAGGCGGCCGATTTCGCCGCGCATTTGCACTCTGAGCCTGGCGTCGAGATTGGACAGCGGTTCGTCCAACAGAAAGGCGGCGGGATCTCGCACCAGGGCGCGGCCCATCGCTACCCGCTGGCGCTGGCCGCCGGATAATGCGGCCGGTTTGCGCTCCAATAGTTCGCCAAGCTCCAGCAGTTCGGCCGCTTGTTCGACTTTTTGCCGGATTTGGTCTTTAGGCAGACCGGCCAGCTTCAAGGGAAAGGCGATGTTGTCCCGTACGCTCATATGCGGATAAATCGCGTAACTCTGGAACACCATCGCCATGTTGCGGTCCTTGGGGTCCAGCTCGTTAACGACACGGCCGTCGACGCGAATTTCGCCGGAACTGACGTCTTCCAAACCGACGATCATATTCAGCAAGGTCGATTTGCCGCAGCCGGAAGGCCCGACCAGGATAAACAGTTCGCCGTCATGGATCGTGAAGCCGGTTTCATGCAGCACCCGCGTACCGTCGGGGAATTGTTTGCTGACTTGATCGAGTACGATTTCCGCCATGTGTCCTCCTCAGCCTTTCACCGCGCCGGCGGTCAAACCGGCAACGATGCGTTGTTGAAATAGCAGAACGATGACAATGACCGGCAGGGTCACGACGACAGAGGCCGCCGCGATTGAGCCGGTCGGCTGTTCGAACTGCGAGCTGCCGGTAAAAAACGCAATCGCGGCCGGTACGGTGCGGGCGGCATTGGTCGAAGTCAGTGAGGTCGCGAACAGAAAATCGTTCCAGGCGAAGATGAATACCAATATCGCAGCCGTGAACACGCCCGGCGCAGCCAGCGGAGCGATGATGTAATAAAAGGCCTGAAACGGCGTCGCCCCGTCGATGCGCGCGGCCTTGTCCAAATCCCAGGGCAGTTCGCGGAAAAACGCCGCCAAAGTCCAAATCGCCAGTGGCAGGGTAAAGGTCATATAGGGAATGATCAATCCGGCCCAAGTATCGAACAAGCCGAGACTGCGCCACAGGTTGAACAACGGGCCGATAATCGAAACCGGGGGAAACATCGAAACCGCCAGCACCCCGACCAACATCGGCTTCTTGCCGGGAAACTCCAGCCGCACCAAGGCATAAGCGGTAAACATCGCCAGCATGATCGACAGCAGGGTTGCGATCAGCGCAATGCCGAAAGAGTTCCATAAGGCCGCCGGAAACTGGGCGTCTTTGAAGATGGCGCGGTAGTTGTCGAAGCTGATCTCGGACGGAAAAAAACGCCGGTCATTCAGGTCTGAGGGGCGCTTCAACGACAGCGAGACGATCCAGGCCACCGGAATCAGCGCATAGACGGTCACGATGGCGCCGAAAGCGCTCCAAAATAGAGTTTCCAGCCGGTTTTGCATGTTCATTGCCCTCGTGTTTGGCTTAACGGCGCGCCGAAGCCTTTGATAAGTAACAGCGCGATAATCAACATAGCGATGAAAATCAGTACCGAAACCGCCGATCCCAGGCCCAGATTGAGGCGCGCTATCAAGACATTGTAGCCGACCATGGACACGGTTTCGGTACCGGCAGCGCCGCGGGTCTGGACGTACACAGTATCGAAAATCCGAAACGCGTCCAGCGTGCGGAACAGCAGCGCGACGCCTATGGTCGGCTTCATCAGCGGCAGTGTGATGTGGATGAAGCGTTGCCAGGCCGTTGCGCCGTCGACCCGGGCCGCCTTAAGCAAGTCCTGAGGAATCAAGGTCAATCCGGCCAACAACAGCAAGGCCATGAACGGCGTGGTTTTCCAGATTTCTGTAAAGATGATCACGAAAAATGCCGACCAACGCTCGGTCAGCCAAGCCTGATCCAGATTCAGCAAGGCATTGACGAAGCCGGTGGTCGGATCGAATGCGAATTTCCAGGCCAGCGCCGACACCACCGTGATCATCGCATAAGGTATCAGGATTACGGTTCTGATCGTGCGCCTGCCCAGCGTGGCCTTGAACATCAATAAAGCCAGAGCGAAGCCCAGCACCAGTTCCACTGTCACCGAGCAGATGGTGATGATAACCGTGTTGGTCAAGGCTTGCCACCAGACCTCGGAGCTTAGTACGCTGGCATAATTGGCCAGGCCGATGAAGCGGCTTTGTTCGGGAAAGCGCAGGTCATAGCGGTGCAGCGACAGCCAGATGGCGTACAGAATCGGATAAGCCGTCACCAACAGCATTGCCGCCAAAGCCGGAGCGCACAGCAGCCAGGCCAGACGGCGCTCGGCGATGTTACGTTTATTCAAAACAAACCCTCCGAATGCAAGGCCCGCTCGACGGCCTTGCGCAGTCTGAGCGTATCGGTTTCGGGATCGATCTCGGCCAGCGGATGCAGGGTGTGGCTGATTGCCAACGAGATGTCGTTATAGACCGGCGTCTGCGGACGCTGCACCGCGTTTTGCAGGGTTTCCAGCAGGGTATCGGCCATCGGAAAACGCTTGCGAACGGCAGGATTATGATACAAGGCCTGCCGGGTCGGCGGCAGGCCGCCTAGTTGCGCGGCGAGAATCTGGTTGTCCGACGAGGTCAGACAGGTTATCGCCTCAAATGCCAACTCGGGATGACGGCTATAAGCGCCGACCGCAAGATTGATACCGCCGATCGTCACCCGGCTCGGTCGGTTTTTGCTGACTGCGGGCCAGCGCGCCCAAGCCATCTGCGCGGCGACATCGGGCGCGTTCAAACGGGCGCTCGGCCAGACGTAGGAATAATTTATCATGAACACCGGTGTCCCTGTTTCGAAAGCCAAACGGCCCTGATCTTCCCGCGACCCGGTCAGACCGGGATCGGCGGCGGGCGAGGCCGCGATACGCTTCAACAAGGCCAATACCTCGCGGGTCGGTTGTTGTGCCAACGACACTCCGAGGCCGTCGGGACTCAACACGCTGCCGCCGACCGAAGCCAGCAGGGAGACGAAAAACACGGTCAGCCCTTCATAGCGCTGTCCCTGTACCTGCAACGCGCCGGGAACGCCGATGTTTTCGGCCATGTCCAGCAGCGCATCCCAAGTCTTTGGCGGCGAACCGATCCGGTCTTTACGGTACCACAGCAATTGGGCGTTGCTGGTAAAGGGGAGGGCCCAAATTCGCTTCCGGTAAGTTGCGCTAGTTATCGCAGCCGGTAACATGCCGCTTGTTGCACGGGTAGTCCGCGTTTCAGCCCAGGGTAAAATCCAACCGGCTTCGGCGAATTCGGCAGTCCAAATTACATCCATGCCGATCAGGTCGATATCCCGATCTCTTGCAGCCAGACGCCTGACCAACTGCTCCCGCTGCTGGTCGGCATCGGACGGCAACGGCGTCAGTTTCAGCCGATAACGGCCGCCGGACTGTTCGGAGCAGTTTTGCGCCGCCTGTTGAAAAGCGCCGGAGCGCTCGTCGAACACATACCAATGCAAAACAGGCGTGCCGACTTCTTCCTGAGGAGTGCAGGCGTTGTTCAGCAAGGCCATGAGTAAGGCTAGCCATCGGTATGGGGTAGAAGAGGGCATTTGTTACGCTCGCATCATTTCAAGCCATCGGGCGGCGGTAAATTATTGCGTTTACCTAAACAAAATAGGGAGAGCGAGTCAAGCAGTGAATGCGATAGTGGCGGAGACTTACAGCGTTTTCAAATGCAGTCAATAAAGAATTGGCGAGTATTTGGAGTGCAAGCTTTGCTTGCTTGGGCAGGCGAAGCCCACGATCTAGCGACAATATTATGGTAATTACGTGTAACTATACTTCGCACGGTTACGGTTGAGGAAATGATAGCGAGTTGATTTTTGTCGATAGCAAGGCGCTGAAACAGGCGCATAGCAAGCTATGAAACTGTTTCAGCAACGCGGCTATCGGCATAAAATCAGCCGCTAGGAA
>JADHTX010000222.1 GCA_016784875.1 Methylobacter sp. | reverse complement strand
TTCCTCTTTTTTCGGCGTGATACCTTGAATGTCTTTGATGATTTCGTCTGCCGCTTTTTCTGCTGCTGCGGCAGGAAAGTAGATGTTGATGGTGACACAAGCAGTCAACAATAACGCGCTCAATACTGATATTTTTCTCATAATGGATTCCCAATTATTCAATGATTACTTGGATTGATGTCGACTAAGCGATTATCAATACATTCCTGGCAACACGGGAGATTATAGCCGATCCCATGGCTTCGCTGTCGCTAATAAGAAAAATGTAAAAGGGGAAATCAGGATGGCACAGTTAGAAATCATGGACATTTTATAAAAAATCACGCCATTGTTAAGTAGAGTGCAAGTTTTGCTTGCTCTTACAGGAAAAGCCTGCACTCCAAATGACATAACTAGTCGTGTTGACGGTTGTTGTGATGAGGTCACATTCGCGACTAAAGTCGCAATTTTTCTAGTACTCAGTCAATATTGATATGTCGTGTAAAAGTTGTTTAACTCAGCGTAAATCCGCTCATCCCATTCGACAAGCTCATGACAGGCTTCGACAGGCTCAGGACGAACGGATTTACTTTTACCCGTCAAAATAAGCTTGACTGATTACTAGATGCTTGGCCTTCACCGTCAAAAAAAACATCAAGACAACTTTCCACAACTTTGCCACTCGGACTGGTCACGCTTGGGCAAATGCCGGTCACGATCATAAGGCGGTGTTTCATGTTCCGGTATCGCATCATCCGGCCAATCGTTGGCCCAATCACGCCGCATGTCTTCATCGGCGTAATAACGAAGATAAAGTTCGTTTTCCTGTTCGTCGCCGTTGCCCACCAAATCGATATGACAAGCCGCATTATCATTGATCGGCATATCCGGACTTTCTTCCCTTAATACCTCATGCCACAACTTCTCATACAACTCGCGGTCGCTGAGATGGTCGGTGCTGTACAGAAATATGCGTAGCATTGCCAGTCCTCGGATCACTTCCCACAGCTTGCCGTTCAGTTGAGAGTCATTCAATTCATCCGGGGGCGGCAATTCTATCCCGCTCTGCACCAGCTGATCAAAAGAAGTGACCCATTCAGCATCCTCAAAGGCCGCCACATGCACCATGAATTGTTCCTGCAATTCCGTGGACATGTTTTCCGACTCGAAGGATGACAATTCACCGACCACGAATGCTTCGGCCCGGCGTTGCAAATCCGGAATATGTTCGAGGTAATCAGTGTCTTTATTAGTTTTTACGGGTTTTTTGGACATTTCAGTGCCTCCAGAATTATGATCGGTCACGCGAATGATTTACCACCGCTTCCTCCTACTTACTCCCCAGTTTGAGGCAATGCAACCATTGTTGAGCGTGTAACCCAAAAAACAAGCGGAAGTTTAATCATTCAACTATTGGGTAGCGTCCAACAACTTGTTACATCTTTGATAATTTTCGTAGACCCATTCATTTATTTAAATTAATCCGCCAGCCATTGACTTCGATAATTCGGGTAATCGTAATGCTTCACTTTTTTTACCCGCAAAGAATTACTTAAGTATATATCCGGTAGGTTGTATCCATTAAACCGGTTCGCCTTTATCAACGTGTAAGCGCCGACATGCTTAAAAACCACTTTATCCCCTCCTGCCAAGGGTTCTTTGAATCGGTATTGTCCGAATACATCACCGGCCAGACAGGTGCAACCCGCCAAAATAGCGGTGTATTGTCCATCAGGATCGTGTTCGTGCAATTCAGGCTGCCGCTGATATTCAAATACTTCGGGGTTATGATTGACTGACGTATCCAGTATCGCGATGGTTATATCGTCACTGACAAAGCTGTCAAGTACCGTCGCCACGAGATGTCCGGCCTGACCTACGAGCGCCTTGCCGGGTTCAATATAAACCTCAACGGCATAATCATGTTTCAATTTATTGACCAAGTCGACAAATGGGCGATGATCTTCAATTTGACCAAACAAATAACCGCCGCCGATATTCAACCATTCAAGTTCCGCCAACCCTACCTCCAAATACTGCTGAAGTTTGTCGATAGTTTTGATTAACGGGTTGAAATCGGTTGCTGAAAAAACATTATGAATATGTAAACCCTGAATTTGATCAAGACAAATCGACCGGCTCAAGTCATCAATAGCCACACCCAGTTTTGAATGCTGCCGACAAGGATCGAAACGCTGATCATGCAAAAAAGACAACTTTGGGTTAACCCTTAAGCCGACTGAAGACTGGGCTTGAGCGGTTTCAGAATAGCGCTGATATTGAGTCAGCGAATTAAAGCTGATATGCGAACACAACGAACTTAGCTCATCCAGTTCATCAGGTCTTATGCCGGGCGTGGTCAAATGAATACTGCCCTGCCCTGATAAAACCTCATCAGCCAACTGTGCTTCGAATAAAGAGCTGACCGAGAAACCATCAACCCAGGGTTTAGCTATGTCCATAACTGCGGAAAATGGCAAGGCTTTAATCGAATATAAGACCTTGCATCCGCACTGATTTTTCAGCTCGGCTACAACCTCCAAGGCCTTGGCAAGCTCTATTTCATCCACGACAAAAGCAGGCGAGGAATAAACACTGTCCTTCAATACTTGAAAATCCATTAATTTAAAAACTGCCGTCCTTTACCGGCATAAAGTGCTTTTTCTGTTATGACAATGTCCATAGCCACATCATGAGCCTCCATAACGACTTGCTCGACTAACTGAGACTCAAAACAAACCCCGATTAAAAAAGTATCGGCTCTAACACGGCTTAATAAGCGGTCGTAATAGCCGCCTCCATTACCCAAGCGTCCGCCATTTCTATCAAAAGCCACACCCGGCACAATCACGCAATCGAGTTGTTCAGCGGCAATTTCTTTGCCTACCTCGCCCCATCGTCGCTTGGGCGGTTCTAAAATCCCCCACATTCCCGGCACCAACTCAGCAACATCTTCAAGCCGCCATAAACCCAGTTTATTATGCCCCTGTTCATCTTTAGTGCAATAAGGGACGGCTATACGCTTATCAGTCTCCAGTTCACCCAGCAATGCCGTTTGAGTTCTTACTTCAGAGCGGCAATGGCTATACCACATAACCGTTTCAGCCTGTTGGTAAACAGGATGCGCAATGAACCGATCGCAAATAAACCGGCTAACAGCATCTTTATCGATTTGCTCATTGCGTGCATCGTTAGCATTATTTCGCTGCCGGTTTTTCAGATCATTCATGAACGCCCCGCCTGTAACAATGTTGTAACCTTGAAAACATAAAATTAACCGGATAATACACACATTCATCACCGGTTCAAAACTCAAATAGACAAGCACATTTTTATTCTGGGGTTTTTTCTTTTATACTTGTCGGATAAACTTAAAGGAGAGATCATGGAAAAGCCATTTATTTTACACATGTTAACCACCGCTAAAAACCTCAGCCCGTTTGATGTCAATATGGCATTGGATGCAGGCTGGGTTTCTGCATTACCCTATATCAATGTTGAACCCAGTGAAGTTCAAGGCTTGGTGCAGGATGCCATTTTTTCGCGCAGCCCCAAGAACTTAAAACGCACCGGAATATTCATTGGTGGCCGTGATACAAAGCAAGCGATGGACATGCTAAAAATGGCTAAACGGTCAATGTTCCCTCCTTTTGAAGTATCCGTCTTCGCCGATCCCAGTGGCGCATTTACCACCGCAGCAGGCATGGTTGCGACAGTTGAGCGCGAATTAATGACCAAATTCGACACCACCCTGGAAGGTAAAAACATTCTCGTTCTGGGCGGAACCGGACCTGTAGGCCAAGTAGTCGCAGTGATTGCCGCTCAAGGTGGAGCGCACGTAAAACTCATTGGACGCCAACTGGAAAAAGCCCAAGCCATTGCCGATATGTGCAACAATGAATTCGGCGACGGCAAAATCGCTATTGAAGCCGGTGCAGATGCGGATAAAGCCGAATACATCAAAACTGCCGATGTGGTCTTCGCTACCGGTGCCGCAGGCATTGAATTATTAAGCGCCGAACTCGTCGCTTCAGCTCCGCAACTCAAAGTTGCTGCCGATGTCAATGCCGTACCACCATCCGGTATCGCAGGCGTTGATGCTTTCCACAACGGCACCCCCATTGAAGGCTCAATCAGTGGCGCAGTCGGCTTAGGCGCCATGGCAATCGGTAATATCAAATATCAAACGCAAATCATGATGCTGAAAAAAATGATCAGTACCGATAAGCCCGTTTACTTGCATTTTGAACATGCTTTTGAAACCGCAAGAGAATATATTAAATCTAGCTCTTGAGTTTAAACTTTCGGATTAACCTTCACAATAAAAAGGAACTCTAATGGCGAAGCGTAGCATTCTTCATATGTTTGACCCCATGCCGAACAACAGCCCATTCGACATTAACATGGCCCTGGATGCCGGGTTTGATGTACTTATTCCGTATAGCAACGTCAAGCTGGATAGCATATATGGACTGACTCAGGATGCCACTTTCTCCCGCAGTCCGTCGGGAGTTAAACGTACCGGCATTTTTATTGGGGGCCGTGATTTAGGCTTAGCTATGGACATGCTAAACACTAGCAAACAAGCCATGGTTCCGCCTTTTGAAATCTCGGTTTTTGCTGACCCCAGCGGCGCATTTACCACCGCTGCAGCATTAGTAACTTGCGCGGAAAAAGAACTCAAAGTAAAACACAACAAAGAACTGAAAGAATGCTCAGCAGTAATTTTTGGCGGAACAGGTCCAGTAGGTATTGCAACCGGTATTATTGCCTCATTAGCCGGAGCCGATGTCACATTGACCGATCATTTGTCAATCGATACCGCCTTGGATGTTGCTAAGGCATACAACCGCCGCTTTAACTGCACTCTTAAAGGAGCCTTGGCCAAATCCGAAGCGGATAAAGCTAAGTTAGTCAGCAATGCTGATATTATTTTTTCAACCGCCAAAGCGGGTATTCAAGTTTTAAATGCGAGTGTATTAAAAGAAGCGACACAACTGAAAGTAGCTGCCGATGTTAACGCAGTCCCACCTTGCGGGATAGAGGGCATCAACAATAATGACTCCGGCACACCCCTGATTCATGCCATTAATGCGCAAGGGGCTGTAGGTATTGGCGCTTTAGCTATCGGAAATGTTAAATTTCAACTGCAACATGAATTGCTAAAAGCGATGCTTGGGACTGAACAACCTTTATTTATTGACTTCAGATATGCATTTAACAAAGCAAGAGAGATGCAATTCGGTCCTGGTGTAAACTAACCGGAAAGTCGGATTCAACTCACAACTCAGGTTTCCGCAATTTATACGGAAACCTGAATCGTTAAATCAAAGCACCATCAATATAACCGAACTTAATCGCTAAGCGAATCAATTCGACATCATTTTTCACATGTAACTTACTGTAAAGACGATAGCGATATGTATTTATCGTCTTGTCGCTCAATTTCAGTATTATCGACATTTCTTTGATTGTTTGTCCCTGAAGAATTAACGTCACCACTTCCGCCTCCCGTTGAGAAAGTATTGAGAATGGTGATTCGTTACTTCCAGGCAAGCCCTGAAAAGCGAGATTATTGGCAACTTCAGAACACAGGTAACGCTTTCCTTCCATTACCTTTCGAATGGCATGAACCATCTCATCCATTGGCGAACCCTTAGAAATAAAACTTAATACGCCCAGCTTGAGTAATTGATGAGGAATAGGACCATCATTATGAACAGATACAGCAATAATTTTTACATCCGGGTCCAGTTGCAGGATTCTACGACAGGCTTCTACACCGCCTATCCCAGGCATATTAACATCCATCAACAGCACATCCGGCGACAGATTAACAACCGCCTCAACCGCTTCCTCACCCGATTGTGCGACACCGATAACCGAAATATCTTCAATCTCATTCAATAATGCTTCAATCCCAGTTCGAACAAGCTCATGATCGTCAACAAGTAAAACACTAATCATAACTTTTTTTTCATCCCTTTCTTCGATAATTATAAAACAACTAGCTACATGTCCTCAAACGGCACCAATATACATTATATAGCCCTATTTATACATAAGTAGATTTACCTTCATTGATGTAATATGATTTTACAATACGTTAAACCGTCAACATCTACATAATCTATATACTTCGCACGGTTACGGTTGAGGAAATGATAGCGAGTTGATTTTTGTCGATAGCAAGGCGCTGAAACAGGCGCATAGCAAGCTATGAAACTGTTTTAGCAACGCTGCTATCGGCATAAAATCAGCCGCTAGGAAT
>JADHTX010000008.1 GCA_016784875.1 Methylobacter sp. | reverse complement strand
TGCCTTGCGAACCGCTGGCTTTAGTTAGTGCGGTAATCATTTTCAATCGACCTTCAGCCGTTGCGTTGATGCTGGGGTCATTGGCCAGTATTTCAAAAGCCAAAGCTTGCAGTGCATCGCCGGTTAAAATAGCGGTTGCTTCATCGAAAGCTACGTGACAGGTAGCCTTGCCGCGTCTGAGATCGTCATCGTCCATTGCCGGTAGATCGTCATGTATCAATGAATAGACGTGGATGAATTCGACGGCGCAAGCCGGGCCGTCCAATGCTTCCGGGGCTATGCCCAGGGTTTTTCCGGTGCAATAGGTCAGCATCGGGCGCATACGTTTGCCGCCATCCAATGTACTGTAACGCATCGCACGGTGCAGTTTTTGCGGTAATATGTTTTCGCTGGGAAGGCGAGCGTCTAAAGCTCTTTCTACACGGTTTTGACAAAATTCAAGATAGTCTTTTAACGCATTACTCATCGGTAAATGGCTCCAGGGTTTGAGTGCCGTTTTTTTCAATTAGAATTTGAACTTTCTGTTCGGCCTCTTGCAGGGCTTTTTGACAGGTGCGGGTCAGATTAACCCCGCGCTCAAAAGACTTTAAGGATTCTTCCAGGGAAATGTCGCCTTGTTCAAGCTGGTTAACTAATTGTTCAAGTTCGGCGAGGGAATCTTCAAATAAAGTCGTGGATTTCTTTTTCGGCATGAGATAAAAATATTTTTAATGATACGATGTATGGCTGAACCTTTGCATTATATATGAAATTGAATTGTGAGTGATTAGGAAGTATGAGTAACGAATATAACGCGGCGGCAATTGAAGTTTTAAGCGGACTGGAGCCGGTGCGAAAGCGTCCCGGCATGTACACGGACACGACACGGCCAAACCATCTGGTGCAGGAGGTCGTTGATAACAGTGTTGATGAAGCGATGGCCGGTCACGCTACGACCATTGATGTGGTTTTGTATAAAGACGGCTCGGTGCTGGTCACCGATAATGGTCGGGGCATGCCGGTCGATATCCATCCGGAACAGGGCATTCCCGGTGTCGAAGTGATTTTGACTCAGCTGCATGCGGGAGGAAAATTTTCCAATAAAAATTACCAGTTTTCCGGCGGTTTACATGGGGTGGGCGTTTCGGTCGTTAACGCCTTGTCGGCTAAGTTGGAAATAGAAGTCAAAAGGAATGGCAAACTTTATCAAATGGAGTATGCCGATGGCGAAAAACAGACAGAACTGATCGAAATCGGTACCGTCGGCAAAAACAATACCGGAACGTCTATTCGGTTCTGGCCCAATGAAAAATATTTCGATTCCAATAAAATATCGGTTTTAAAGCTTAAGCATGTGTTGCGCGCCAAGGCGGTGTTATGTCCCGGCTTGAAAATATCGTTAAAAGTCGATCAAACTGACGAAGAGTATTTTTGGTGTTATCAGGACGGTTTGAAAGAATATTTGCTCGACCGTATCGGCGATATTGACTACAGCCCGGAGCAGCCGTTTATGGGTAATATGGCCGCCAATCATGAAGCCGTTGAATGGGGTATTGTCTGGGCGATTGAAAATCCTGCGGAAGTGTTGGCTGAAAGTTATGTGAATCTGGTGCCGACTGCGCAAGGCGGAACCCATGTTAATGGCTTGCGTGCCGGTTTAACCGAAGCGATGCGCGAGTTTTGCGACATCAGGAATATCCTGCCGCGCGGGGTTAAAGTCGCCCCGGAAGATGTCTGGGAAAACTGTCATTTTGTCTTGTCGGTCAAATTGGAAGATCCGCAGTTTTCAGGTCAAACCAAGGAACGTCTTAGCTCGCGAGAGTGCGTGGCCTTCGTGTCCGGCGTGGCTAAAGACGGTTTCAGTCTGTGGTTGAATCAGAATCCCGCAGAAGGCGAGAAAATTGCCGAAATCATTATTTCCAGTGCGCAAAAACGACTGCGTTCCAATAAAAAAATCATCCGTAAAAAAATTACCTCCGGCCCTGCCTTGCCGGGAAAATTGGCTGATTGTTCGGCGCAGGATTTATCCAGAACTGAATTGTTTCTGGTCGAAGGGGATTCAGCCGGCGGTTCGGCCAAACAGGCACGGGAGCGGGATTTTCAGGCAATTATGCCGTTGCGCGGTAAGATTTTGAATACTTGGGAAGTTGATTCCAGTCAGGTGATGGCATCGCAAGAAGTTCACGATATTGCCGTGGCTTTAGGCATAGAACCGGGGTCCAGGGATTTGCAGAACTTACGCTACGGTAAGGTGTGCATCTTGGCCGATGCCGATTCTGACGGTAACCATATTGCTACTTTGATCTGCGCGTTGTTTTATCAGCATTTCAAAGCTTTGGTTGAAGCTGGGCATGTGTTTGTCGCGATGCCACCGTTGTATCGGATCGATGTCGGTAAGCGGGTGTTTTACGCGTTGGATGAAGCTGAAAGACTGGGGGTATTGGATCGCATTGCCGCTGAAAAACTTAAAGGCCAAATTAATGTGCAACGATTTAAAGGTTTGGGCGAGATGAACCCAAGTCAGCTTAGGGAAACCACCATGAACCCGGATACCCGCAGACTAGTGCAGTTAACGGTCGCTGAAGACGATGATACCAACGGTCAGCTGGATTTATTACTGGCTAAAAAACGTTCGCAAGACCGGAAAGTGTGGCTGGAAACTAAAGGGAATTTGGCGGATATAGCTTGATGTAAATCATTATGCAATTTATATATGATTATTATTGTGCTTTTCGTGGATTTAATGATTTTCTAGATAAGTCATTAGCATTACGGATGGCACCTTGTCATGTTGGCTGTGTTATCGGGATAAAGTGTGAGCCTTGAGTTACAAGAAAACCATTTTGATGTAAAAACGTTTTTAAAAAACCTGACCACCCGCCCCGGTATTTACAAAATGCTGAATGACCAGGGCGAGATTATTTATATCGGAAAGGCTAAAAACTTAAAAAATCGCGTCTCTAGCTATTTTAAAAAGCAAACGGCTTCGACCAAACAACAGACGATGGTTGCCAAGATTGTTGCCATTGAAGTTACGGTTACGCATACCGAAGGCGAGGCATTGTTGCTGGAATGCCAGCAAATCAAGCGTCATAAACCACGCTATAATATTTGTCTAAGAGACGATAGATCCTATCCCTATATTTTTCTATCCACTGATCAGGATTTCCCCCAAATTACCCTGCATCGCGGCGCAAAAAGGAAAAAAGGTAAATATTTCGGCCCATATCCGGGCATTGGCGCTATCAAGGAAAGCCTTAAGTTGCTGCAACGGATTTTTCCGATCAGGCAGTGCGAGGACTCGGTTTTTAATAATCGTTCACGCCCTTGCTTGCAGCACCAGATAGGGCGCTGCACCGCGCCGTGCGTCGGCTTGATCGATAAAGCAAGCTATGCGCAGGATGTGGATAGTACGGTACTGTTTTTAGAAGGCAAGGGCGGTCTGCTGATCGATCAATTGATAGTCAAGATGGAACAGGCGGCGGCGAAGCTTGAATATGAACAGGCCGCCGGTTTCAGGGATCAAATTGCCAAATTACGCTCGGTGTTGGAAAAACATTTTGTGCATGGCGAACGCGGCGATGTCGATATTATCGCCTGTGCGACCAAAGCCGGAGTGGCTTGCGTGCAGGTGTTTTTTATCCGCAACGGACAGCATCTGGGCAACAAGGTATTTTATCCCAAGATAACCGGCGATCATGATCCTGCGGCTATCGTTCAGGCGTTTATTCCGCAATATTACCTGGATAAACAGACGCCTCATGAATTGATTGTCAGTCATCAGCCGGAAGAAGTCGATTTGCTGATGGAGGTGTTGGCCGCTCAGTCGAAACATGCGGTGGCTATTTCTTATAATGTCAGAGGCGAGCGTTTGAAATGGTTGCAAATGGCCTGCACCAATGCCGACAATTCCTTGCTGAGCAAGTTATCCGATAAACAAGGCATTTATGCCAGGTTTCTCAGTTTGCAGGAGGAATTAGGCTGTAAAGAGCTGCCAAAACGCCTGGAATGCTTTGATATTAGTCACACTCAAGGCGAACAGACGGTTGCATCTTGCGTTGTTTTCGACCGGGAAGGGCCGGTAAAATCGGCATATCGACGCTTTAACATTGAAGGAATCACCGGTGGAGACGATTATGCAGCTATACATCAAGCGGTATTCAGGCGTTTTAAGCGGCTGAAGCAGGGAGAACATACGGCCCCGGATATATTGCTTATCGACGGCGGCAAAGGACAGGTGCATGAAGCGCAAAAGGCACTGGCGGAATTAGACATAAACAATGTTATGATAGTCGGTGTTTCGAAAGGGCCGGATAGAAAACCCGGCATGGAAAAGCTGATTCTGGTAGAGCAGGATCAGCCGATAGATATAAAACCGGGGGCCAGTGGCCTGTTGTTGATTCAGCATATCCGCGATGAAGCGCACCGGTTTGCGATAACTGGGCACAGGCAGCGCCGAGGCAAGGCTAAAAAACAATCGGCTATGGAAGCCATTCCGGGATTGGGGCCGAAACGGCGACAGATATTATTGAAACAATTTGGGGGGCTGCAAGGTATTTCACAAGCTGGCGTGGATGCTCTTTGCAGTGTAGACGGCATAAGTCGTTCTGTGGCGCAACGGATATACGAACTATTTCATCACCAAGATGATAATTGAATTTAACATACCGACAAATCTCACGCTGTTAAGAATCGCGTTAATTCCTTTATTAACAGTGGTTTTTTACTTGCCTTGGGCATACTCCAATGTGGCTTGTATGCTGATATTTTTAGCGGCAGGGATTACCGATTGGCTGGATGGCTATCTTGCCAGAAAAATGAAGCTGGAAACGCCGTTCGGGGCTTTTTTAGACCCGGTAGCGGATAAACTGATGGTGGCTATGGTTTTGGTATTGATTGTTCAGCAACAAGCAAGTCCTTATTTGGCGATTCCTGCTGCTGTCATTATTGGGCGGGAAATCACCATAGCATCACTACGGGAATGGATGGCAGAAATCGGACAACGTGCGAAGGTTAAAGTCTCCCAATTGGGTAAATGGAAAACCACGGCACAAATGCTGGCAATTGGCATGTTGTTATATCGTGATGATTTGCTGGGTATTCCTATCAATTATTGTGGTTACGGTTTGTTGTATATTGCGGCGATATTGACATTATGGTCGATGATTAATTACTTAAGGGCTGCACTGGCGGTGTTGACCGCAAAATAAAATTTGGTTTATTACTTATAGACTGTTTTGATTTTCAATAACACACAATACAGCGCATTGAATCAGCTGTGAAAGAAGAACATGGATCAGGAAATAGAAGATATTCAGATTAAATCTGAAGTGCAGGATGATATATTGTTGGCGGCCTTGAAATTATTTGCCGAAAAAGGTTATTTCAATACATCGCTAATCGATATTAAAGAAGCAGCCGGATTAAAAACTACCGGCATGATTTATCAGCACTTTACAACCAAACATATGATTGCGGCGCAGTTGCATACAAGCATACTCGACAGCTTAAGCATCTCCATCGATGACATAAGGCGCACTAACGAAAAATCATCCGAGCAATTACGAGGTATCGTCGATTTATTGTTCAAGCTAACTGATGACGCGCCTGATGTATTGCGGTTTTTGTTGATTTTGAACGTCAATGAGTTTTTGCCGGAAGCAAAACCGCTGCATGAATCCGTACCTTTCAAAAAAATCATCAATATTATTGAAATGGGCATTAAGGATGGGGAAATACGCAATATCAGTCCGCAGTTAGGTTATGCCGAGTTTTTCGGTATCATTAATAATACTTTACGACTGGTGTTAACCGGGTTTCTTGACCGAAAAGCCGACTTTTATCAGTCGCAAGCTTGGCTTGCAGCGTGGAATTCTATAGTTAAAAAATAGTTTTAACTATGCTAATGGAATACCGATCAACTGATAATCATTAGACATCTTTCCTAAATACAGCAATGTATTCATGTAGGCCGGAATAAGCCAATTCAAGCGATAGCGAGAATCGGTATTTCCGGCAAATTTCAGGGTGCCGGAAACGCTACCACGCGCTACGCTTGGGTAGTCTTATTCCAGCCTACATAAACTATTTAGGAAAGGTGTCTATTGATTAAAAGCGCATGATAAACCGAGTCTTTGTTTATATTGAATACGTGAATTAGTCCTAATGGAGACGCGACTACGGTCGCGCACGAGTCAGCAAACAGTGTGGAATATGTCCTTGGCACGACTGAAGTCGCGTCTCCAACCTTGTCCGGCAGTCATCGCTATTTTATTCTGGGAGGTAAATCATGGGTGAAGTCGTTCAATTTAAACGGCCTAAAACTGCGGAACTGCATAAAGGCAATACCTTATGCCGTAGCGGCTTTCATAAGTGGGAAGTTGTAAACGAAAAAAAATTTGATGTGAAGCAGGGGAAGTTGATTACTGTTTATCAGTGTAAACGGTGTTCAAAAACAAAATCTAAAGCACTTTAAGATAGCTTTTTGTGGGAGCGACAAAAGTGACTCCCACAAAACAGCTATACTTCGCACGGTTACGGTTGAGGAAATGATAGCGAGTTGATTTTTGTCGATAGCAAGGCGCTGAAACAGGCACGTAGCAAGCTATGAAACTGTTTCAGCAACGCGGCTATCGGCATAAAATCAGCCGCTAGGAATCCGCAACCGTGGCCGGGCGAAGTATAATTATTATCTCGGCAGTTCCGATGATCCCATCAGAAACTCATCCACTGCTCTGGCGGCTTGTCTGCCTTCGCGTATCGCCCAGACCACTAAAGATTGTCCGCGGCGTCCGTCACCTGCGGCAAATACTTTATCGACCGAAGTTTGATAATTTTTGTCGGTAGCCTTGATATTGTTACGCTCAAGTTCAACCCCCAGTTCTTTTAACAAGCCTTCGTGTACCGGATGAACGAAGCCCATGGCTAAAAACACGATGTCCGCTTCCAGCGTGAAAGCGCTGTCCGGTTTTTCGCTCATTTTCCACTGTCCGCCTTCTTGTTTCCACTCCACTTCTACCGCGTTTAGATGGGTTATTTTGCCATCTTTGCCGGTAACGCTTTGGGTATTAACGCTAAAGTAACGTTTTTTGATGCCTTCATCATGCGACGAGGTGGTGCGTAACTTGTTTGGCCACAGCGGCCAAGTTAGCGATTTATTCTCTTTTTCAGGCGGTTGCGGCAAAATTTCAAGCTGTACCACAGAGTTTGCGCCTTGACGAATCGATGTGCCAATGCAATCGGAACCGGTATCGCCGCCGCCGATCACGACGACATTCTTGCCGGTCGCGGTAATGGCGACATCATCGGCTATAGTGTCGCCAGCATTACGCTTGTTTTGCTGGCGTAAAAAGTCCATCGCGTAGTAAACGCCCTGAAGCTCATTGCGTCCGGCAACTTCCAAATCGCGCGGCTTTTCAGAGCCAACCGCCAAGACCACAGCATCGTACTCAGCGAGTATTTTTTGTGCGGAAATATCTGTGCCGATATGGCTGTTCGGTCTGAAGCTGACGCCTTCAGCCTGCATTTGTGCAATGCGCCGATCAATGTGTGTTTTTTCCATTTTGAAATCGGGAATACCGTAGCGCATCAAGCCGCCGATACGATCGTTTTTTTCATAGACCACCACTTCATGGCCGGCACGTGCCAGCTGTTGAGCGCAGGCTAGGCCGGAAGGTCCTGAGCCGATGACTGCAACGCGCTTGCCGGTACGTTGTTCCGGGATTTGCGGTTTTACCCAGCCCATTGCCCAGGCTTTGTCGATAATGGCGCATTCAATCGATTTAATGGTGACGGGCTGATCTTGCAGATTAAGTGTGCAAGCCGCCTCACAGGGCGCAGGACAGATGCGTCCGGTAAATTCAGGAAAATTGTTGGTGCTGTGTAAAACCTCCAGCGCCTGTTGCCAATCTCCTTGATAAACGCTGTCATTCCAGTCGGGGATAATATTGTTGACTGGGCAGCCTTGATGGCAAAAAGGGATGCCGCAATCCATGCATCTGGAGCCCTGTTGCGATAGTTCCGCATCGCTGGGGGATAGTGTAAATTCGCGATAATGCTGGATACGATCACTTGGCGGCGTATATTGCCGCTCAGTGCGCGGTAGTTCCATAAACCCGGTTGGTTTACCCATCTTTAATACCTTCTACTTAAATAGTGTGACTACAAACTTAACGCGTGGCTGTCCAATGCTAAACCGTTCGAGGTGAGTCCATCGACTCCGCTCAGGAGGGTTTTGTCGACTCATGAACGGCTTAACTGCCCACCCTTCAACAGGCTTAGGGCGAACGGTTAAGTCTAGGGTGCTTCCGCCTTAAGTCGGTAGTCAATGTGTCGTAATGATTATGCGGTCGCAGCTAATTGTTCAGCCTGGATTTGTTTAAGTGCTTCGCGATAATCGACTGGCATGACTTTAACAAAACGCGGCAAATAATCTTGCCAGTTATCCAAAATGTGCTGTGCTCTTGCGCTGTTGGTATAACGCTTATGGTTTTCAATAAAATGTTTTAAGCGTTGCGCATCATGGCGGGTCATATCGGACATAATGTGGACGCGTCCGTGGGTTTCCATATCGCCGCCTTGATGTGCGAAAGCTTCCAGCGTGTCATCTTCATCTGGGATGGGTTCAAGTTCGACCATTGCCATATTGCAACGCTTGTCAAAGTCGCCTTCTTCATTCAGTACATAAGCAACACCGCCTGACATGCCTGCCGCGAAATTGCGACCGGTTTGTCCGAGTACTACTACAACGCCGCCGGTCATGTATTCGCAGCCATGGTCGCCTACGCCTTCGACAACGGCGACGGCGCCTGAATTGCGGACTGCAAAGCGTTCGCCTGCAACACCGCTGAAATAACATTCCCCGCTGATCGCACCATACAATACTGTGTTGCCGACGATAATATTTTCAGCTGGCGTAATAGGGCAATCTTTAGGCTGGAAGATGGCGATACGTCCGCCGCTCATGCCTTTGCCTACGTAATCATTACCGTCGCCTTCCAGTTCAATGCTGACGCCTTGAGCCAAAAATGCACCGAAGCTTTGACCGGCGGTGCCTTTAACTTGAATTGATATGGTGTCGGCAGGTAAGCCTTTATGTCCATAACGTTTGGCGACTTCGCCGGACAGCATGGCGCCGAAAGTTCGGTTAATATTGCGGATAGGCGTGTTGATGACTACCGGTTGACCGTTTTCGAGTGCAGGTTGAGCCTGTGCAATCAAAGTATGATCCAGCGCTTGAGTCAAACCGTGATCCTGGCGTTCGTGGTTATATAGGATAGTGCCGGGATCTACTTCAGGTTTGTAGAAGACCCTGCTAAAGTCCAGTCCCTGTGTTTTCCAATGATTCAGTGAACGTTGCATATCCAGCTTGTCCGAGCGTCCGATCATTTCATTAAAGCTGCGGAAACCCAGTTTTGCCATCCACTGACGTACATCTTCTGCGACCATGAAGAAATAATTGACCACATGTTCCGGTTGTCCGGTAAAGCGTTTACGCAACTCAGGATCTTGTGTCGCTACACCGACCGGGCAGGTGTTCAGATGGCATTTGCGCATCATTAAGCAGCCCGATACGATCAATGGCGCTGTGGCAAAGCCGAATTCATCCGCACCCAATAATGCGCCGATGATCACATCGCGGCCGGTACGTAAGCCGCCATCGACTTGGACGGCGATGCGTCCGCGCAGTTTGTTCAATACCAGTGTTTGATGAGTTTCGGCAAGGCCGATTTCCCACGGTAAGCCAGCATGTTTGATCGATGTTGTTGGGCTTGCTCCAGTTCCGCCGTCAAAGCCGGAAATGGTGACATGATCGGCATGGGCTTTGGAAACACCCGCCGCAACGGTGCCGACACCGACTTCCGATACCAGTTTAACGCTAATCCGCGCTTCGGGATTAACGTTCTTTAAATCGTGAATCAGTTGCGCTAAATCTTCAATCGAATAAATGTCATGGTGCGGCGGTGGCGAAATTAAGCCTACACCTCGTGTGGAATGGCGTACTTTGGCAATAACGGCATCGACTTTATGTCCGGGCAGCTGTCCGCCTTCGCCGGGTTTAGCGCCTTGGCTAACTTTTATCTGAATATCGTCGGCGTTGACTAAATATTCGGTGGTTACGCCAAAACGGCCGGAAGCGACCTGTTTAATCGCCGAACGCATCGAATCGCCGTTGGGTAGTGTTTTAAAACGTTCAGGGAGTTCGCCGCCTTCTCCGGTATTGGATTTGCCGCCGATGCGATTCATCGCAATGGCCAGATTAGTGTGCGCTTCGTAAGAAATTGAACCGAACGACATCGCTCCCGTTGCAAAGCGTTTGACAATGTCCGCTGCTGATTCTACTTCTTCCAGCGGTACGGGCGTTGCATCTTCTTTGAATGACATTAAGCCGCGCAAGGTTAGCAAGGCTTCACCCTGCTCATCAATCAGTCGAGCAAATTCGGCATATTTCTCGTAGCTGTTGCTACGGGTTGCGTGTTGCAAGGTGCTGATGGTTGCAGGTGTCCAGGTATGCGCTTCACCGCGGACACGGTATGCGTATTCGCCGCCAACATCAAGTGCTTCGCGATATAACGGTGCATTACCAAAAGCAACCCGATGACGGCGAGCGGTTTCTTCACTGATTTCTGCTAAACCGACACCTTCAACGGTGCTGGTTGTTCCAGTGAAATAGCGATCAAGAAATGGCTCGGCCAAACCGATGGCATTAAAAATTTGCGCGCCGCAATAAGACTGGTAAGTCGAAATGCCCATTTTCGACATGACTTTAAGCAGGCCTTTGGAAATCGCTTTGATATATCGTTTGTGCGCTTCATGCTCGCTTAAGTCAGGAATCTCACCGCATAGATTGGAGAGCGTGTCAAACGCCAAGTATGGATTAACCGCTTCGGCACCGTAAGCTGCTAATAGCGCAAAATGATGAACTTCGCGCGCTTCGCCGGTTTCGACAACCAAGCCTACTTCAGTACGCAGACCTTCGCGGGTCAGGTAATGATGCACAGCAGAAGTTGCCAGCAGGGCAGGGATGGCGATATGGGCAACATCCATGTCCCGGTCAGACAGCGCCAGGATATTGTTGCCTTGTTCAACGGCTTGCTTTGCCGCAAGACAAAGATTATCGAGTGCTGTTTCCATGCCGCTGGTTCCCAAGTCGGAGGGATAGCAAAGCGTTAGGGTTTTGGTCTTGAATACGCCGCCGGTACGCGCTTCGATTCTGCGAATTTTTTCTAAATCCTGGTTAGTCAAAATTGGTTGATCTACTTCCAGGCGCATGTGAGTGCCGCCTTCGTCCAAGCCTAATAAATTGGGACGTGGACCTATCAGTGAAACCAGAGACATAACCAATTCTTCGCGGATCGGGTCTATAGCCGGGTTGGTGACTTGGGCAAAGCCTTGTTTGAAATAATCGTACAACATACGGGAGCGTTGCGATAACACTGCCAATGCTGCATCGATGCCCATGGAGCTGATTGATTCCTGTCCGGTTTTTGCCATTGGTTTCAGGATGAATTCAACATCTTCACGGGTATAACCGAAGGCTTGCTGTCTATCTAACAGTGTATATGCATCCGGAGCCATTGCGGAAATTTCGGCAGGCAGATCGGCGAGCATAATTTGCGTTTTTTTCAGCCACTCTGCATAAGGGTGGCAAGCTGACAAATTGGCTTTCAATTCTGCATCGTCGATAATACGGCCTTGTTCTGTATCGATCAGTAGCATTTTGCCCGGTTGCAAACGCCATTTTTTGATGATTTTGTGCTGGGGAACTTCAAGTACGCCCATTTCCGAGGCCATAATGACGAAATCGTCATCGGTGACCAGATATCGCGCTGGACGTAAGCCATTACGATCCAGGGTTGCGCCGATTTGACGCCCATCGGTAAAGGCCATTGCCGCAGGGCCGTCCCAGGGTTCCATCAGGGCAGCATTATATTCATAAAATGCGCGCAGTTTTTCGTCCATTAACACGTTACCGGCCCAGGCTTCCGGGATCAGCAACATCATTGCATGAGCCAGTGAGTAACCGCCCGCCAGCAATAATTCCAGCGCGTTGTCGAAACAGGCTGAATCCGATTGAGCTTCGTCAATCAGCGGCCACAGTTTGTGCATGTCATCGCCCAAAACTTTGGACGCAATGGAATGACGACGTGCTGCCATGCCGTTAACATTTCCGCGCAAGGTATTGATTTCGCCGTTATGGGCAATTAGGCGGAAAGGATGCGCCAAATCCCAGGTCGGGAAGGTGTTGGTGGAAAAACGCTGGTGCACTAATGCTAAGGCGCTGTCCATCCGCTCATCGTTCAGATCAGGATAAAATGCGCCGACTTGATCGGCCAGCAGCATGCCTTTGTAAACTATGGTTCGTGAAGATAATGACGGAATATAAAAAGCGTGTCCATGATCCAGATTTAAATCGCGGACGGCATTTTCAACTTGTTTGCGTATAACAAACAGTTTCCGTTCGAAAGCATCTTGATTTGAGCAATCTGCTCCGCGTCCAATAAAAATCTGCCGTATAAACGGTTCAACCAGCTTTACCGATTCACCCAAGGTCTGATTGTCGACTGGTACATCGCGATAACCCAACAGTACGGCATTTTCGCGGGCAATGATGTCGGTTAGCAGTTTCTCGCAAGTGGCTCGATTGGCGCTGTCGCTAGGCAAAAATATCATGCCGACTGCATAAGCTCCGGCTTCCGGAAGGGTAATGCTTAATTTGTCGCATTCTGCACGGAAAAAAGTATCGGAAATTTGAAGCAAAATACCTGCACCATCGCCCGCGTAGATATCTGCGCCGACTGCGCCACGGTGGGTCAGGTTAGTCAGTAATTCTAAACCTTGACGTACGATTTCATGGCTTTTGCGACCCTTTATATGAACAATAAAACCCACGCCGCATGCATCATGTTCATTGCGCGGATCATATAAACCCTGTCTGGTCGGTAGCGTACTTTGACTCATTGTCACCTCTGGAAAGTATTACAAAAGGGTTGCTATTCTTTAACTCAAGAACCCTCGTTCCGCACCTGTTCTGATGTTTACATCAAAGGTTGCAGGGGCGGCAAAATTATTTAATTATACGGATGATGGGGAATTCTGTCACGTAGTCTTTTACCGTTCGTACGAGTAACGAAACGGGATATTGCCCATGGATATGGGGTTGGCTGCGGTCATTTGCGATGTCGAGCGCGAGGTATTTTACTTACTCCCTAAATAGATGTGGTATCTTTCTACTTAGTTTTAATGGCATAGAATATCGCTTCGTTTTTTGTAGGTAAAATCAATTTTAAGCGGCATTGCAATTATTTAGCGAATTTAAGTTATACGATTGGTAAATATGAAAGAAAATTTTGATGTTGTAATTGTTGGAGGAGGCATGGTCGGTGCCACTGTTGCCTGTAGTCTCGGTGGGAGTTCATTGAAAGTAGCGGTGATAGAAAGTGCCTCGCCGCAGGCTTTTGCTATTGATCAGCCGCATGACTTAAGGGTTTCGGCGCTTAGCATCGCGTCAAAAAACATCCTTGAAACCGTGGGTGCCTGGAGTGGCGTAGTCAAACGCAGGCTTTGCCCGTTTCGCAGGATGCGGGTTTGGGAAACGGCGGGGGATACCGAATTTTGCAGTGATGATATTGATTATCCTGAATTGGGTTATATCGTTGAAAACCGGGTTACCCAATTGGCGTTATTGGAGCGCTTGCAGGATTTTGAAAATATCGAGTTGATGTGTCCGGCTAACATTTATAAAGTCAATTACGTTTCCGGAACATTGCCCGAGGTGGAGTTGACTGATGGGCGCATTTTATCGGCAAAAGTGTTGGTTGCTGCAGATGGTGGGCAATCCAAAGTCAGGCAAGCAGTGGGTTTGGGCGTAACCAGTTGGGATTATCAGCAGCATGCGTTGGTGATTTATATTGAAACGGATTACGCGCAACAGGATATAACTTGGCAACGCTTTGTCCCCAGTGGGCCGCAGGCATTTTTGCCGTTAACCGGGCATTACGGATCAATAGTCTGGTATCACTCGCCGGATGAAGTCAGCCGATTGAAGGCATTGTCCAATGACGATTTGCTGCGAGAATTAACGGCGGTTTTTCCTGATTGCCTAGGCAAGGTTAATGCTATCTTGGGTACGGCGAGTTTTCCGTTGAAACGTCAGCATGCACAAAGCTATGTTAAACCCGGCGTGGTTCTGGTCGGCGATGCGGCGCATATGATCAATCCGTTGGCGGGGCAGGGGGTTAATATCGGTTTACTGGATGCGGCGGCCTTGGGCGAGGTATTGGTTGAAGCTGACAAACAAGGTCTTGAATTGGGTGATTTGATGGTTTTAAGGCGTTATGAAAAAATGCGTCGCAATGAAAATCTTAAGATGATGACGGTTATGGATGTTTTTTATCGGGTTTTCAGTAATCAGACCTTGCCTGTCAAGTTTTTACGCAATTTTGGACTCGGCTTAGCCGAGCGGATTTTACCTGCCAAAAATAAAGTAATGCGAAGTGCGATGGGGTTGGAGGGCAATTTACCCAAACTAGCCAGAGGCGAGCCGATTATTGAGAGCAATGCGAGCAATGAATCATAATTCGTTGTCTGCGTGATTAAAATTCCTTCAACTGTAATAATTATTTTTTTAAATTAAAGTTTTTAGTGGTTTTTGATGGTGAGTGTGGATGGTTATAGAACGTAGGCTTTATCAAAGGGTTCCAGTACAGGTTTCTGCTATTGTTACTACTGAAGATGGTGTGCGCATTAAGGTGATTGCGATAGATGTGTCCAGTGATGGGCTAGGTGTCGAGTGCAATATTAGGCAACGGAACATGATTACGCCGGGAGGGAGTTTTGTTCGGGACGGTAGACCGGTATCTGTATTTGTCGACCTGAATCTGTCTAATGATGATGGATTGTCATCCAAGATAGTCGCGCGGTGTCATGTGGTTTTTTCTAGGCGTATGTCCAGCGAGCTATGCAAAATTGGACTGCGTTATACTGATATTGAAGATAACGGCCATGAACAGCTTGTTCGGTTTATTGAAGAAAGCTTGTTATCCAAGTCTTAAAAATTGACTATTGAGTAGTGTTGACCAAATATGCAGTCACAGATTATTTTTGCATAACTTGGTTTCTACCATCGGCTTCAGCACGATACAAAGCCTTATCCGATTGATCGACAAAGCTTTCTATCGAGTCATTCGCTTGGTATGCGGAGTGAAAACGAGGAGGTATTCCAGTTTTGTAGTGAGGGTCAGTGGAGTCGTATGTGAGGAGAACACTCAGGATTGCCCATCTCTGTGGTAAAGCATCTTTTTATCCGATTTGAATAACGTTATCACAGCCAATTAGGATTGTATAACGGGGCAACCATCAGGAGAGATTACCCCTATATGGGCTACGATTTATTGTGCCCTTCATGATGAACCCAGTCGGCCCCTAAAGTCCCTTGTAATTGTTGCAGATAATCCGGATCGTTGATCTGGGCAAGCATGCGTTCTGCCGTTTCGAGTTTTTGATTTAACTCATCGAGAACGGTTGAATCATGCTGTTCAGTTGCAGTCAATTGTTGCTGGATATAAGTCTTGTGTCGCTGCCAAAGTTTGCTGTCGCGTTGCTGTTTAATTTCAAGGCGCTGTTGATACCAGTCGCTTTGCAGCAAAGAATCGCGACTAAACATGGCGCGAATATCCGGGTCGCTGACGGTTTTACCCGCATAGTGGCCGTGGGCCATGATGTGCAGCAGCGCTTTTAAAGGCGGACAGGCATCATTGATGGAGTCGTCTTGAAAATACAATTGAGCTACCCGCTGCTGAGCTTCGAATACATTGTCGATGCCGTCAACATAGCTGGCGAGATCCTGTGTTTCCGGTTTTAACATGGCTTCATCGAATACTGCGGTTGGGTAATCGAACATTTTACCGAAATTGTTATGCACAAAGCGTTCAGTAATGCGGTAACCCAGTCGGCTTTGGAAAACAGTTCGACCCTCGTACTCAAAATCCTCCAGTTTTTCCAATTGCCCTTGTTCAATTAAATACTGTGGGTCGCGCTGGGCAACCGGCAGGCGGGACCAGATTTCCGGAATCAGCAAGCTAATGTCATGATCGATTCGGCGCATAGAGCCTATGAAACCCGCTGCCGTGGAAAAGCCGTCGTAGCCGCAAATGATGAAAGACACCAAAGCGGTATTTAAATCGGCGGTAGCCGATAGGGCATTGAACGGGCCTTTGGTAAGAGCGCCTTCGGAGCCCGCGCCGGTTGTAGAGGGCGATTTTCCGGTCAGGCTGCAAATAAAATCCATAAACAACTCAGGCAATTCCTGATAATGAATCGGATTATAGATGGCCAGCGGCCGGATGCCTGCTTCAAGGTCGACAGGGTTGTTGCGTCGTCCGGTCAATACCGAGCTAACCGGAAAATAAACGGTTTGGTCTGCATTAAGGCCCCTTGCTAAACGGGTGGCTTGCTCAGCAATATAGCGGGCTTTTGGGTTGGCGATGTCAGGACGCAGTTGTAGGTAGCGGACGTTGAGGCTGGGCTTTCCATCAACCAGGCGAGGATGCGCAGAGGATACGAAATACTCGCCTTCTTTGCCTTTTGCTGCCTGAGTGATGACGTTTTGCATCGGTACGCTGAATTCGTCGAAGTGAATAACGTCTTCGATGAACTCATGAGCATCTTGCGGGGTCAATGGTTGAAAATTGGAGATGAAATTATTCGTGCCGGAAAAATCCAGCTCGGTTTGTAGATCGGTACCCCGATGAATCGCATCATCAGGACGCTGAAAGAAACTTTGTTCGCAGTTTTCGACCAACTTAACGCTGGGGTTTTTATAGTCGGGATTAAGTCCGGTCAGGTAACGCGCCGGTACCACGGTGGATGCGGAAATATCATCTTCCATTTGGACTTTGGCCGAGGCGAGAAAATCCTGGCGCAGTTTGAAAACCCGCCACGCTCCCTTTTCGTCAAAGCCTACGCGAAGATAGCAAGCGATAAGTTTACGGTCTTGGAATTTTAGTTCGTTGCCCGGGTGGCTGTTGACCATATCGACGGAGAAATTTTTTCTCCAGTCTGATTGCCATTCTTCCTTGTAAAAACGTTTGATCATTAGTACCACGGCCAGGATATGCCGGGGAATTTCTCCCAACCAACGATTGTAGTCTTCCGAATATTGGGTTGTAGAGGGCGTCAGTAGTTTGATCACCGAACCTAAGGTGCGGTCGTTGCTAAGTAACGTGCGTTGATCAAGGCCGTGCTGAGCCGGATCAAGAAATCGGGTGGAATAATCGTGCTCGAATATATCGGTGACTATATCCATGTCTTTATCGAAATCATCGACAAAAACGGCACCGAAAATAATGGCTCCGGCAATGGATTTTGAAATTTCCGACTTGCCGCCCCCTGAGACTGTGCTTGGCTTATGACAGAAAGTGCCTTCCTGGTGGGTGCCGATCAGGCGCCAGCTGGGCGCATTCGGGTGGCGTTCCATGTGGACCTTAAAGCCGTTGGGGTACACATAAGTATGGTTGAACAGTAGCTTAAGCGTTTGCTGCTGTTGATTATGCACCCAACTGATTTTCTGCTGTTGAATGTTGATCTTTGCCGAAGCGGGAAGATAAATGATGTCGGCATAATTTTTATCAATTGCGTAGCCTTGTTGTTTTGGCTCTATGACAGAAGCCAGTTGTCGACAAACTTTATCGAAAGAATAATGCTCGCTGATATATGCGGTATGCGGCAAAAAGATTTCGCCGAGGATGACTCTGGGAAAAGCCAGTGCGCCTCCTGAATGCTCTTCTTCACAGCCGCCGAACAGATTGGCTGAATAGCTGATCTGGGATTTGATTTCCTTTTTGCTGTAACCGAAGTAGTTATCGGCAATGATGGTGACAATCACTCCCTGCATGTTGCGGCATACCAGTTTAAAGGGCTGGCCGTTGTTGTAGAGTTCATCTTCATGTTTCCAGCACATACCGTCTTTGCGCTGGCGTTCGGTGGCATCATCAAAATGGGGCAGTCCGAGTTCTTGTTTACGGCAATGAACCAGATGCGGGGCAAGAATAATACAGCCGGTGTGTCCGGTCCAATGAGCTATATCTAATGCAGCGTCGTTTTCAGGCAGGAGCGGGTTGCCTGCATTACCGAAAATCGATTCAACAAAATCCAGGTTGGCCACTAGGCCGCCAGGCGCAAAAAACCGGATCTCCATGGTTTTGACCGGCATTGAGTCGGAAACTTCTGGGCAGACGATGGGGCGCATTAGCGATGATACCCAAAGTTTTGCGGTGTTTTGTTGGGCGCTGGTGAAGGGCAGGCTCAAAAGATCTTCTGGAGGCGTTAGCGCGGCACGGAGCAGTGCCGCATAAGCGATTACCGGAACTTCGTTTTTATCCGCAGGAACCGGAAGGCCGCCTGCGGCAATATGGAACACGCCTTTGGTGGTGCGTCGGTCGTTTTGCGGATTATGTAACACACCTTGCTGAATCCGGTAAGAATCGATATAAGCCGAATGAAATTCGTTGTTCTGGAAAGGCAAGGATAATTCCCTTGCCAGTCCCTTTTGCTCCAGGACGAAAGTTTCGCCAGGCAAGTTAATCATTGCGCTTTGATCGACATATACGCCGTTTTCAGTCAAGTAACTATTTAGAAAATCCTGTATGCGTTGGTCGGCCGGACAGCGGTATTTGGTTAGAGCCAATAGGCGACGTTGCTGGGAATAGTTTTTTAGCAAACCCTCTGCAATTTCGAGGTATTGCGGGTCGTTTTCCACTTCACAGGTTGGTTGACCCAATGCCGCAAGTTGCAGGTTAATGTGTTGGAGCGTTTTTAGTCGACTGAGGGTGGATGAGTCTGAGTGGGTTTGATTGGTCGGTGAGTTCATGCGTGTTGGTTCCAGCGGTCTGGTTAGCGGTTTATTATTGTATTTAAGTAACTACTCAGCAGTCAGAAAAATAGAAAGCGGATGAGGCTGATTCGGCTAAATAGACAGTGAAAATAAAGTGAGTCAAGGCGGTTTTAATCTGTCTAATCAGTGTTCTATTGCAGTAGGCAGCTGTCGACTGGATTTGTATTTCATATGTATACAAATGCCGGCGATTGTATTGTACCAGCTACTCAAGAATAAAATTCTTCAAACTTTTGAATAAAGGTATCCAGCTGATCGCTAGGCAAACGATTAATGCCGGCCGCGGCCTTGCGTCCGCCGCCGCTTGGAAAGGCTGAGCATAGTTCGTCAGCGCCGGTTTTATTGGATAATGGCGCTCTGACACCAATTTGATAGCTGTTATCTTTGTTATAACTGATTACAGCATGGGCTTTGGACGGGTTAAGGTTGGCTAAGAAGTTTCCGAATACGCCGTTAACGCGTCTTGCCCAAATGGTGTCGGGGAGAATATATACTGCGACGGCATCGCTATGGTATTCAGGTTTAAGGTGTTGGGCGTTGGTCATATCTTCTTGATAGCCGTGTTGCAGTTCAGCAAAGATGTGATGATTTTCGTTGATGAAATCAAAAGGAGATTGGAAGTTAGCCATCTCCAGGTACAGTTTATCCGGCGAAAAATGCAGGTCGGCTATGCTGCTGCCGTAACCGTTATAATTGATATAGATGCCTAAATTTTTCAGAGTTTCGAGTTCTGATGAAGTTAGGTTTAGGCAGGCGGCCAGTTGTTCGGCGCTGTGGTTTAAGTTGTCGCCAAAGGCCGCAGTTATTGCCCATAACGGATATTTTCCATGGAGGTGCTGATTGATTAGCAAGCTGGTGCAAATTGCACTGTCGGTATTAATCAATGTTTTTAGATGGGGGTGATTCGGAATATCGCCGTGCTGGTGATGATCTACGTAAAAGATATGAGCTCCATGACTTAAGAACTCATTAACCCGGATACTGTTTTTTTGCAGGGAAATATCCAGCACGGTGATGTAATCGCCTGAACTTGCGGTAAATCTGTCCAGTAGTTGAATATCACGCTTAATGCCGGTAATCAGCTTTGCCGTCTGCGGATGAGCAAGACGAAGTTGAATCAGTGCGCAAATGCCGTCGGCATCGCCATTAAAAACATCGAAATGCATGCGTTACTCTTGAATGGATAGGATGTTTCGATCGCGTAATAGCGATATGACCTGTTGTACGCTTTGTTCGAGGTTAAGCTGATGGGTGTCTATTTTTAATTCCGGGTTTTCAGGTTCTTCGTAAGGCGAAGATATGCCGGTAAAGTCTTTAATTTCACCTTGTCGAGCTTTTTTATAAAGTCCTTTGACATCCCGTTGTTCGCAAACCTGTAACGGACAGAAGCAATGAATCTCAATAAAATCGCCATGCGGCATCAGGCTTCTTGCTATTGCACGTTCTGCTTTAAACGGCGAGATAAACGCGGTGAGTGTTATCACTCCCGCTTCAAGCAGAAGTTTGGCGGTTTCACTGATGCGGCGGATATTTTCCTTGCGGTCTTTATCGCTAAATCCTAAGTCGCTGCACAAACCGTGGCGCACATTATCGCCATCCAACACAAAGGTATTTAAACCATTTTGATGTAATTGTTCTTCTACGGCATGGGCCAATGTTGATTTACCGGAGCCGGATAGGCCTGTAAACCACAGGACTGCTGACTTATGGGCGTTTTTTTGTTCACGCCGTTGCCGGGTCACCGTGGCGCGGTGCCATACGGTGTTGGTGCTTTTGTCTGCTTGCTTACTCATCAGTGATTATCGAATGGAAAGGTTTATATTTTGCAAGTGAAAAGCTTATTTTAGAGAAAAGCCAATTTTAATGGTGACTTGCCAGTGTGCGACTTTACCGTTTTCTATATGTCCGCGGGTTTCGATTACTTCGAACCAGCGCATATTTTCGATAGTTGCGGCTGCCTTGCCGATGGCATTTTCGATAGCTTCCTGAATGCCGATGGTTGATGAGCCGGTTAGTTCTATTTTTTTGTAAACATGTTCGGTCATGATCGTTTCCTTTGTTGTGTGTAATAAAAATCCAGTTCTTGCAAACGTTCCGGTGTACCTATGTCCATCCAGAAGCCGTTCATTATTTGCCCTGTAACCTGACCCTTCGCTATGGCTATTCTTAACAAAGGCGCTAGTCTGCTGGGGCCGGCGGGTATGTCATTAAACAGTTCAGGTCGATACAGTCCGATACCGCTAAAAGTAAATTGTTCGACGCTATTTGAAACGATTAATCCGGCATTATCCAGGCCGAAGTCGCCGTCTGGATTATGGGTAGGATTATCGACCAGAACCAGATGAGCCAAATCGATCGTCAGGTTCTTAAGTTCAGCAAAAGAAAAGTTTGTGGCGATATCGCCATTAACTACCAAAAACGCCTCGTCACCTAATAAAGGCAGGGCATTAATAATGCCGCCCGCTGTTTCTAGTGCATGTTCGCCTTCGGGTGAATAGCTTATGTTGGCACCAAATTGATTGCCATTCCCTAGTCGTTTCTCTATTTGTAACCCCAAATGGGCATGGTTGATGACTATATCATTAAAACCGGCTGCAACCAGTTGTTTAATGGTATGTTCGATCAGCGGTTTGCCAGCGGCTGTAAGTAAAGGTTTTGGTGTGTGGTCGGTTAATGGTCGCATTCTTTCGCCGCGCCCTGCCGCTAAAATCATGGCTTTCATACTTTTACTACGCTCAATACAGGTAACACACGGGCATGCAGAAAATCGCTAAATTCGGTAAGCTCGGGGTAAATCGCGCATACGGTGATAACATAGTTCAGGGTGCGCGGAATATCGCCCAAGTAATTGGATTTGCCGTCTCTTAAGTGCAGGCGGGAAAAAATACCGATAGCTTTAAGATGGCGTTGCATTCCCATCAAGTCAAACCAGCGTTTAAACTGGGCTTCGTTACAGTGAATAAGGTTTGCCTGCCGGAGTCGTTCAAAATAGCTGTTTTGCCATTGTTCTATTTGTTGTTCAGGCCATGAGATATAACAATCACGCAATAACGATACCAGATCGTAGGTAATAGGGCCGATGACGGCATCTTGGAAATCGATGACTCCGGGGGAGTCCTTGTCTAAAACCATCAAGTTGCGGGAATGGTAGTCTCTATGTACGCAGGTTACCGGCTGTTCCAGCGCCGATGTGGTAAGGAGGAAGCAAGCTGTCTTCCAAGCGCCTGCGGGTATTTGAATGTCCAGCAATTGACCTAAAAACCATTCGTCAAAAATAGCCAGTTCCCTGTGCAGGAGCGGCTCGTCATAGTTGGGTAGTCCGGCGTCTAGCACAGGTGTTTGAGTTTGCAGTTTGAATAAGCTTTCAAAAGCGCTTTGATATAAATCGTTAGCCGTATCCGCATTAAGTTGATCCAGAAAACACTGGCTGCCAAAATCTTCCAGCAGTAAAAATCCGTCAGCCAAGTTTTGATGAAATATGGCAGGGACGTTGACCCGAGACTGTGTCAGTAACTTGGCTATTCTAATAAAAGGTTCAGTGTTTTCTTTACTTGGCGGTGCATCCATGACAATGAATTGCCCTCCTGAAGTTTTTACTCGAAAGTAACGTCGGAAGCTGGCATCGCTGGAGGCTGGTTCGCAATGAGTGATGGTGAGCAATAGGTCATTCTCAAGCCAGTCGAACATAGATATTGATCTTAAATCTTCAGGCATCATGATGATTAGGATAGATTAGTATAATACTGTAGTAGTGAGGTAAAATAACTGTCCGGCATTTTATTCGATTTATGAACCATTTCGCTACTAAACTTGATATTACCTATGCGCCGTCGTTTATTCCTGCTTTTTTTACCATCCATTTATGCGCCTGTCAGCGTCGCCAATGAGGCTCTCTGGAATTGCGTGCAAAGCAAAGATAGCAAAGAGTGGGTTTGTGTAGGCGAAAAAAAACCTGCAAATAACGCCAGCGCGGCAAAGCTCCCAGAGCTTGCTGAACCGGTAAAAAAAGTACAGTCTGATGCTGTTGCCAATACTCAGCCTGTTGCGATAGAACCTGCAAAATCCGAACCTCAGATCGTTCCAGTTGAGAATGCAGAACTTGAACCCAGCGTTCCCAAGCTCCCCGATAGCGCTATGCCTGATAAAGACATAGGGCAAGTTAGCGTAGAGTCTAAACCGATAGTTCAACTACCGGTCAATCCTGATTTTAAAGAAACAGTTCAAACCGAATCTAACCGTCCAGGTTGGACTTGTGATGCCAAGGCGGCGGATAAGAACTGGGACTGCAAGCTGGCCGGTGTCGATCCGAAAGGACAGGCGAGGATTATTGAAACATACGAACCTAGCATAAGCTTACTCACTCCGGCGTTTGATTATAATGAAGAGCAAACCTTTAGTAATCTTAAATCTCAATTGAAATATGATCCATGGTTAAACTGCACTGTGCCTAGTGGCGGGAAGCCGGATTTTGTACCTGAAAAGGATTTGAGAAACGTGACGCCGCTGGATATTAATTCTGATTATGCGGAAATATTCGACAATGAAATCTACAGTTATGTCGGTAATGTTGAAATGACCCGAGCGGATCAGCGTTCGGTATCCCATAAGGCGAGCTATGACACTATTTCGGAGACATTGGATTTACAGGGCAGCGTCTATTACAGCGAAGATGAATTAGCATTGCATAGTGAATCGGCATCTCTTAACTTGGCGTCCGATCAGGCTAGATTAAGAGAGGCTTTGTTTATTTCACCCGCAACGCCACTCAGAGGTCGGGCGAAAACAATTTATCGGGAGAGTGGCGACCTGACACGATATAAGAGTGTTGCTTATACTAGTTGCCGTCCCGGCAATCAGGACTGGGTTGTGCATGCTAGCGAATTGAAGATGAATAAAGCGACTGGGCAAGGTGCCGCTAAAAATGCTTGGCTTGAATTTAAAGGTACGCCTGTGTTTTATTCGCCTTATGTTTCTTTTCCTATTGATGATAGACGAATTTCCGGTTTTCTTGCTCCTTCATTTGGTAGTACGCAGCGGGGGGGATTTAGGCTGGAAACGCCTTATTATTGGAATATAGCCCCCAATTTCGATGCAACATTACGACCGCGGTATCTTTCAAATAGGGGCCCTTTAATGGGGGGGGAGTTCCGTTATTTGACCGAGATGACAGCAGGGACTACGGATCTGGAGTTTATGCCTAATGATAGCCTTACCAATAAGTCTCGGTATTTGGCAGCGGTTAAAAATACCACTCAATTTTCTACTCATATTAATTCGAACTTTGATTTGAATTATGTGTCGGATAAGGAATATTTCTCTGATTTGGGCAGCGCACTGAGTACATCAACTTACAGTAGTTATCTTATTAGTCAGGCTAATCTGGGCTATGTAAACGATGGAGTTTCTTTAACAGGCCATGTAGACAATTATCAATCGATTGATAAATCGAATTTATATAATATAGTGCCGTATCGAAGATTGCCGCAAGTTAATTTGAATTTGGATCATTCATTCAAATCTTTGCCGTTAACTACATTACTGGACGCTGAATATGTGCATTTTCAGCATAATTCAGTAGTAAAGGTCTTAGATGTGAATGGAGTGCCGACAACATTTGACTTTACACCATTGAATGCACAACGAATCAATGTTAAACCATCAGTTAGCTTTCCATTTCAAACAGCCAGTGCTTTTTTAACGCCAAAGCTTTCCTTGCAGTCTACCCAGTATTCACTAAGCAACCCAAGTGGAGGAGCATTAAAGCTGCCGTCAGGCACGGTAATCTCCTCAAGTATGTCAAGAACTCTGCCGATTTTTTCAGCTGATACCGGACTGTATGCAGAAAAGGAACTTGAATTTTTAAATAGAAGATATCGGCATACTCTTGAGCCCCGATTGTTTTATTTGTATGTTCCTCATGTAGGTCAGGATAATATTCCGATATTCGATACTGCACCGAATGATTTCTCATTTAATAGTATGTTTTTGGAAAATCGCTTTAGCGGTACCGATAGAGTAGGGGATGCTAATCAGATAACGGCGGCTTTAACTACACGCCTAGTCGATGCAAAATCCGGCAGGGAAAAGTTAAAGCTTAGTGTGGGGCAAATTCTTTATTTTCAGGATAGAAAGGTTATTTATCCGGGTTATCGGGAACCTTTACCTGGCTTTTTTCCAGACGGTAACAGCTTGTCAAATTTGGTGACTGAGCTCAATGTCGGATTAACGGATCATATTTCGATTGGTTCTGGGACGCAATGGAATCCTTATTTGAGTGAGGTTGTCAGGCATAATGCTGAGCTGCATTACCAGAAAGAGCCGGGGGAGATTGTTAATTTGGGGTATCGTTATAGAAAAAATACGATTTACCCAACTGCACTAGGCGTGAGAACTTATGACATTATTCAGAGTGACGCCTCTTTTCACTGGCCGATTTATGACGATTGGTCTGCTGTTGGACGTTGGACGTACTTATTGCTGAATAATTCAACTCAGGAAAGTTTTTTTGGAGTTGAAAAAGAAAATTGTTGCTGGCGTTTTCGTGTAATTGGGCGCCGCTGGATTAATAGTTTATTGCTTAACCAGAATCCAAATATTGCTAATAATCCTACAATTGTCGATGCTACGGGTATAAGCCAAACAGGCGTATTTTTTCAGATAGAGCTTAAAGGATTGACCGGTATTGGGGAAAAGCTGGATGATTTTTTTGAACAACAAATTAATGGTTATCGGAAACCTCAAAAATGATCAAGTCAGAGAATATCAAAAGAATTATTGTAGCAGTGCTGTGGTGTAATTTATTGTTGGGCAGCTTTTTTGTGCGTGCTGAAGTCCTTGATACTATTATTGCCGTTGTTGAAGATGATGTTATTCTGGAGCGGGAGTTACAAAAAGAAGTGGCAATCATTGAGCAAAGAATACAGCAAGGTAATGCCGCGCTTCCGCCAGCTTATGTGTTGCGGAAACAAGTGCTGGAAAAAATGATTATTGATAAGCTCCAGAGGCAGTTAGCAGAAAAAGCCGGTATTACTGTCAGCGAAGAAATGTTAAATAGTTCGGCGGCAGATATAGCTCGAAGAAATAATATGGATCTGGATCAATTTAGGGCGGAGCTGGAAAGGCAAGGTATGAGCTACCAAGGTTTCTTGGATAATATGCGCAATGAAATCATTATTAACCAATTACGCGGACGCGAGATAGGTGGGCGCATTAAGGTGACTGACCGCGAAGTTGAGCACTATTTGGAAACGCAGGATAAAATTGGTGAAGAGTCCACACAGTATCATTTAGGGCATATATTGATAGCAGTCAAAGAAGGCGCCTCATCAACAGAAGTACAACGTGCGATGAGCAAGGCCGATGACCTAGTTAAAAAGCTGCGGGAAGGGCAGGATTTCAGCCAAGCTGCGATAAGCGATTCCGAAGATGCGAATGCTCTACAAGGCGGTGATTTGGGTTGGCGCACCACGAGCGAAATACCAACCTTGTTTGTTAACGAAGTTCATCAAATGAAACAGGGCGATGTATCCGAACCTATACGCAGTCCGAGCGGATTTCATATTATTAAAATGCTGGAGCTGAAAGGCATGGATAATCATATGATTATCAAAACTAAAGTTCGGCATATTTTAATCAAAACTAATGAGTTGATTGATGATGCCGAGGCACAAAAGCGCTTACTGGCATTGAAAGCTCGAATTGCGGATGGTGACGACTTTTCTGTATTGGCACGAGCGCATTCAGATGATAAAGGTTCGGCATTAAAAGGCGGTTCACTTGACTGGGTAGGTCCTGGCGATTTGGTTAAGCCATTTGAAGAAGCCATGGAAAAACTTGGCATTAATGAAGTGAGCGATCCGGTACAAACACAGTTTGGCTGGCACATCATTCAGGTTTTAGGGCGGGAAAACAAGGATGATAGTGATGAGTTTAAAAAGAACCTTGTCAGAGATGCTATTCGTAAACGGAAAATTGAAGAAGAAACTGAACTTTGGGTGCGCCGATTACGCGACGAGGCGTTTGTGGAGATTTATCAGGATAGACTCTAAGTATGATGGCGGCAGAACAACCCGTGAATGCAAGGTTGACAGGCATGGAGACTCCACAGTCGGGCATTAAAATGGTTCGCTATCGTCTGGATGTGGGCTGTAATCATCAGGTTAGTTCGGAAGAGCTTAAAAGGGTACTGATTGAAGAGTCTGGAGTCGATAAAAATAATATTAATAATATTAATATACAAGGTGATTATACGCTTGTTGAATTACCCGATGAAATGCCGCAGGATATATTCCTACACTTAAAATCGGTAGAAATCAGGCAGCGTAAGTTGGATATAAGACGGGTGAAAGCACGTAATAAAAAACGAGGTAGGAATCAAGCCAGAGGTGGAAAGCAACGTGTTCGATCGTCAGGTAACAGCGGCTCAGATCAAATTAGAGAAGGTTAATTTGATCGGGCAAATTTAACAGCTAAATATTAACAAGGTAGGGGTTACTACGCATTTCTTTGCCAAAAGTGGACATTGGGCCGTGACCGGGAATAAATGCGAACTCTTCACCCAACGTCCATAAGTTAATCTTGATTGAATTAATCAAGGTAGCGAAATCACCTTTTGGCAAATCGGTTCGTCCGATTGAACCTTTAAATAACACATCGCCTACTATGGCCAATTTGGTATTGCGGTGAACAAAAACCACATGTCCCGGTGTATGTCCGGGGCAGTGAAAAATATCCAGTACTTCTTCGCCAACCTTGACAATATCGCCCTGACTTAGCCACCGTGACGGAGTAAATGAATCGCAGGCGGGGAAACGAAAAGTCTGGCATTGAGTAGGGATGGCATCAATCAAGAATTGGTCCTCTCGATGAGGTCCTATGACAGGAATGGACAACAGAGCGGCCAGTTCCGCAGTCGCTCCGATATGGTCAAGATGTCCGTGGGTAATCAGTATGGATTCGGGGAATACCTTTTCCCTGTCGATGGCTTTTAGAATTAAAGCAATATCGCCGCCGGGATCAATAATGGCTGCTTTATTAGATTGATTGCAAATCAGTAAGGAGCAATTCTGCTGATAACGGGTAACAGGAATAATACAAAAGCGCATGGGTAAGTGAAGGCAAAAAACAAAATTTTATCATGAAAATAAAAACTATCATTAACCATAAAACGCATGAGTTTTAATGTTAATTTAACAGCAGCTTGTTTAACACTATGACAAACATCCAATATATAAATACCCCAGAGCAGCTGGTTGAGCTGTGCGAACAAATAAAAAAAGAATCTTGGTTAGCTCTTGATACGGAGTTTTTACGGGAAAAAACCTATTATCCGAAGTTTTGCCTGTTGCAGATAGCAACACCGGAATGGGTGGTCTGTGTTGACCCGATAGCATTGCCTTCTATGGATATTCTTTTTGAAGCCCTATACAGTCCGTCCATCGTAAAAGTATTTCATTCCTGTCGACAGGATTTAGAGATATTTTTTCAATTAACCGGAAAGTTACCTGAGCCAATTTTTGATACCCAAATCGCTGCGCCGTTGTTGGGTTTTCAGGAGAACCCTGGGTACGCGATGTTGGTTTCCAGTTTGTTAAATGTGAATTTAAACAAGGCGCATACTCGAGCGGATTGGAGCAAGCGTCCGCTGATAGAAGCAGAAATTCAATATGCAGCGGATGATGTCATTTATTTGTGCAAGATTTATCAAATGATGTTGCAGAAATTAGCCGAGTTGGGACGAGGGGATTGGCTGGAACGTGATTTTGCTGAGCTATCAAATCCGGATCTTTATGAGGTAAAACCTGAAAATGCTTGGTTAAAAATTAAAGGTAAAAATAAACTAACAGGAAGACAATTATCAATTGTCCAAACCTTGGCCGAATGGCGCGAAAATACTGCGCAGTCTGAAGATCGTCCCAAGAGTTGGCTTTTGCGTGATGAAATGCTGTTTGATTTGGCTAAGCTGCAACCGGAAATGGTCAGCGAATTAGCCAATGTTCGAGGTATTAATGAACGCACTGCTAATCGTTATGGTACAGAATTGTGTCAATTAATTGGTACAGCCAAGAGTCGTGCACCGATACCGTTGAATGAAAAGGGGCGGCTTGCAAAAAAAACTCAGCAACAAGAAGCAATATTGGATATTTTAACGGCACTGGTCAGAATACGCGCTGAAGAAAATGCATTAAACCCCATTATTCTTGCGACACGTAAAGATCTGGAAGAGCTTTTGCTTAATGATGATAACGATTGTCCATTGTTGCACGGTTGGCGATTTAAAATGGCCGGTAGGGAATTAGTGGGCCTGTTAAAAGGGGAGTTTTTACTAGGAATTGAATCAGACAAATTGGCTATTATTGATAGTAAGTGCTTGCATTAAATTGGCGTGTTTAAATTAGACTTGGTGTAATAAGTGTAATTGCCAAATACTAGTATTGGAAGTTATTTGTAGATGATTAATCCTATGTTTCATATGGCTGATTGAATCCGTGGATATTTGACAATATGCCGATGATAAGTTACTTTTAGCTTAAGGGAATTTTAAGTTTTCTAATCCCTTAGTTAGACTTTTTGGGTGTAATTTGTAATTTAAATTATAAAAACCCTGTAGATTTAAACATTTAATGAGGATCCAATATGAATAAGAAAAACCTCTTTACTGCCTGTGTACTTTGCAGCGCATTATTATCAACAGGGTCAGCTTATGCAGATGGGCATAGCTATCTATCAGGAGTAGGCTCTAAAATTAGTCAAGGTTTTGCTAATACAGCAACAGGCGTTATCGAAATACCGAAAAATGTTATCAATATCACTCACGAACAAAATATTTTTGTTGGAATGACATGGGGGCTTTTACGTGGAGTCATGGAAACAGTTGGGCGCACAACTTTAGGTGCAGCAGAATTGATTACAGCTCCCATCCCTACCAAAGACTTCGTTTCGCCGGCTTATGTTTGGGATCGATTTAGTGAAGACAGTCGTTTTTTTGGTCGTCATTTGCCTGGATTCTGGACTACCTACGGTCCATTAGATGATGGCGAATAGCCCTCGACTTAATTAAATAATTGTTGTATTCATTCGCCAGAAATTGACGATTGATTAGGATTTAAAAGGATAAACTTATGAACAAACAATTTATTAGTGTGCCATTTGCTGTATTAGTTGCCTCTCTTGCGGCTTGTAGCGCAACACCACAGAAAGATATTCCGAACCTTACTTCGGGGATTGATACTGCAAACGCAGGTCATTATCGTCAATCTATTTATCATGAGCAATTAGCTGAAGAAAAACTTGAAGAAGCGAACAAAGCTTTAGCGCATTGGAAAGATGATCATTATTGGAATATTAATGACCGTCAATCTGCGATTGATGCTGCTCAAGCAGCCGCTCAGCATCGGCATGAGTCGGAAAAGGAACTTTGTCAGTGGTTAACGCAGGTTCATAGTGAAAATCATCGTAAGGATGCAGTTGTTTCGGGTCAGCATACAGCGGCTTATTTTGCGAATGGTAGTGCGATACCTTATAAATCTGAAGAGCATGAAATTGCTATCTTAGGTACTTTCCTGGAAACGCACCCGGAAGCTAGTGCGGATGTACTTGCTTATACCGATACGGTTGGCAGCTCTGCAAGCAATCAAAACCTGTCAGAAAGAAGGGCGGCTTCTGTTGTTCAAAAGCTGATCAAACAT
>JADHTX010000221.1 GCA_016784875.1 Methylobacter sp. | reverse complement strand
AGCTCTTTGTAATACAGGTACTTTTTGATGATTTTTGCCGATATCAACACGGCCGGAACAGGACTCACATGCTTTCATTATTCTTTTATCCTTATTTTTTCTTGGTTAGCAGGGGGGTTATCGTGGGTTTAGTATCATCCTCATTATTGAATAACTGATAAATGCTTAGACATCCGGCACAACAGAACTTTTGCAGGCCATCACTCGTGGTCAGAGAAAAACCGGTAATTTCTACCGGCTGACCGCAAAGTACGCAGGGTTCTTTATCTTTTGCATTGACCATAAAAATGACTCATATTTTACAAGCTTGACGAGACAGAACAAAAAAAAGTTTTCAAATATTCGGTCTCGGGAGCTGCCGGGTCGATCGGATGGTCAGGCCCCTGCCCTCCGCTGGCAAAAAACACCAAGTGACGATCGATATGCCGTCCCGAGGAACGTAAAATCTCATGCAGATTTTCACGGCTCAGGTGGTGCGAACAAGATGCAGAGACCAATACGCCGTTTTTGGACAACACCTGCAAAGCCAAGTGATTCAAGCGACGATAAGCTTCGTAACCTTGTTTGAAATCTTTTTTGCGTTTAATTAAAGCAGGCGGATCCAAAACGATAATATCATAAAGCTGGTTTTCCAAACGAGCCTGTTTTAGAAATTCAAACACATCGCTACGCACAAAGCGCATCTTATCCTGAACCTGATTGAGTTCGGCGTTTTCCTCGGCTAGGGCCAGCGCAGATTCCGAAGCATCTACGCAAGTGACCTCGGCGGCTCCGGCTAAAGCGACAGGAATACCCCACGCTCCGGTATAGGAAAATAAATCCAGCACCCGCTGATCTTTCGCAATACTCGCTAATTGGCCGCGGCTGGTTCGGTGATCGTAAAACCAGCCGGTTTTTTGTCCGTCCAGAATGTCAATTTTAAAGCAAGCGCCATTTTCTTCAATGATCAGCGAATCGGGGAGCTTGCCATAGGCTATCTCGGATTCCAGACTTAAGCCTTCCTGTTGTCGCTGACTATTATCATTTTTTAGAATAATAGCCTCCGGATGCAGCAATTCAATCAGCGCGGTAAACAATGATTCTTTGCGCTGCTCGATACCGGCGGTAGTTATTTGCACCGACAATACCGAACCGAAACGGTCGATAACCAAGCCCGGCAAGCCATCGCTTTCGCCAAACACTAGACGATAGTAGGGCTTGTCAAAAAGTTTCTCCCTAAACGCTAGCGCGCTAGTCAATCGCTCTTTGAAGAAGTTGGCACCGCATTTCAAGTTAGGCTTTCTGGACAAAAGCCTTGCACATATCAGCGTTTGCGGATTGATATAGGCAGTACCCATTACCTTGCCGTCGTCGCTTTTTACCTGTACCAGATCCCCTGCGGCGAACTGCTCAAGCGGCGAACGCTTGGTGTCGACTTCGTTGCTGAAAACCCATAAATGGCCTTTACGCAGACGTTTGTCTTCGTTCTTTTTTAAATAAATTTCTGGATGTGCCATGTTAATAAATGAGTTCAAATGTATAACCGCCGAAGTTGCTTTTCGGTACGGCGATGTCTAGGCTGATGGCGGTGCTTGCATCAGGGAATATGGCTGGCGAGGTCACCAACGCATTAGGTAAATAATGTTGCGGTCGAAAAACTCTTCGGGCAATCGGATTTCCTGAATAGTCGCGAAAAGTCAGCTCCAGATTCGGGTATGGTTGGGCAAAAAGCGCCTGATTGCGAATGATCGCCCTAAATTGCCGGTTGTGCCCAGGTAATGCCGTTAATGAACTTTGCAATACAGCAAACTCAGCCGAATTTTTGTAGGCGGGTAACCGGCAGTCAAGTTGCCAACATGTTTTTTCCAGGATAAGCCGAACTGTCGGGTTAAAAATTAAAACCGCACCTTCAAAATACCCTATTTGCCCGACAAGCAGCAACGAAGCCATAACCAGCGCCAAACGCCAATAACTTTTACTGGGCGAGTTTTCTTGATCCCATGCGAAACGGGGCGAATTAGCGCTTGATGCCTTCAAGCCTGATCCAATCTTCCTGTTGTACCGGTGCATCGAACGCTATGTATTGCCTATAAGCGTCCATTACCGATTCGGCTTGCTCATGCAAGATCCCGGATAAAACCAGATGGCTGTCGGGAGCGACCAGATTGCAAATCTGTTCCGCCATATCGATTAAAGGTTTCGCCAATATATTAGCCAGAACGACTTCAGTCTGAAACGGAGAAAACTGTTCAGGCAGGTAGCAGGTAATTTTATCTTGTACCCTGTTTTTTAGCGCATTGCTTTGGGTTGCAGTTATTGCTTGAGGATCAATATCCACCGCGTGAGCTTCTTTGGCGCCTAATAAGATTGCCGCAACAGCCAGTATTCCAGAGCCGCAACCGTAATCAATAACGGTTTTACCGGCTAAATCGTGGCTGGCCAGCCATTCCAGACACAAAGCGGTAGTCGGGTGAGTACCGGTGCCAAAGGCTAACCCCGGATCGAGAGTCAGGCAAACCGTACCGGATTCATATTGTTCCTGATCTGTCGGACAAACCCAGAGCTTTTCGGCAAACTTCATCGGCTTATAAAATTCCATCCAGGCACGTTCCCATTCCTGATCGGCAATTTCTTCATACCGCCAATTATGCAACAGCTCTGCCTTAAACTGAGCGTAAACCTGAGTTTTGATCAACTCCGGTTCAAAGTCCAATTCATATAGCGCAATGACTTCAGTATGACTCCATATTTTGGTCTCGCCGATTGCCGGTTCGTAAACGGGCTCGTCTTCTGCATCCATATAAGTAACGGACACGGCGCCAAGATTGTCGAAAAAGTCGGCAAGCCGGGGCGCAAGGTCTTCATTGGTAATAACGGAAATTTGGTGCCAAGGCATGATATAAAAAGCTATGTATTAGGATGTTAATTGTTTACCACAAAGACACTAAGGGGTACAAAGTTTTACGCTTTTTCCGTGATGAGTTTAATAAAGCGCCATCTGTTAGGGTTCGCGACGCTTACCCTACGCGCCATGAATAAAAAACCGATACACGAGATCTGAACGGAATTCATACATAAAATATGTATAAATCCGTCCTAATCTACACTATCCGTATACTGATTTACTTAATAAATCCCCAGCTTCTTTTCCAGATAATGAATGTTTTGTCCGCCAGCGGCAAAAGCACTGTCATTCATGATGTCGTGCTGTAGCGGGATATTGGTTTTAATGCCGTCGATAATGATCTCGCTTAACGCGGTGTTCATCCGGGCAATGGCGCTATTGCGATCTTCACCATGGGCAATCAATTTGCCGATCATCGAATCGTAATATGGCGGAACTTTATAACCGTTATAAATATGGGTCTCACAACGGATACCGGGACCGCCGGGCATATGGAACTGATCAATCGTGCCGGGACATGGCATGAAGGTTCTGGGATCTTCTGCATTTAACCGGCATTCGATAGCATGGCCCTGGATTTTCACCTGGTCCTGAGTAATGGACAGCCGCTCACCCGCCGCAATACGCAGTTGCTCCTTGACGATGTCAAAGCTGGTTACCATTTCGGTGACCGGATGTTCGACCTGCACGCGGGTATTCATTTCAATAAAATAGAACTCGCCTTTTTCATACAAAAATTCAAACGTGCCAGCCCCCAAATAGCCGATATCGACACAGGCTTTAGCGCAACGCTCCCCTATTGTTTTACGTTGTGCTTCAGAAATACCGGGCGCTGGCGCTTCTTCAACTACTTTTTGATGACGACGTTGCATTGAGCAGTCGCGCTCACCCAAATGGATGGCGTTGCCGTGCGAATCGGCCATGACCTGAAATTCGATGTGCCTCGGATCTTCCAGGAACTTTTCCATGTACACCGTGGCATTGCCGAATGCAGTACCCGCTTCGGCTTTAGTCATCGAAATAGCGTTTAATAAGGCCGCTTCGGTATGTACTGTGCGCATGCCTCTGCCGCCGCCGCCGCCGGCCGCCTTAATGATAACCGGGTAACCGATTTCTTGAGCCAGCTTCAGATTTTTTTTGCTGTCATCCGACAATGGATCATTATTACCGGGTACACAGGGGATTCCGGCAGCAAGCATCGCTCTTTTTGCGGAAATTTTATCGCCCATCATACGGATTGTTTCTGCATTCGGACCGATAAAAACAAAGCCGCTTTGTTTTACCTTTTCAGAAAAATCGGCATTCTCAGATAAAAAACCGTAGCCCGGATGAATAGCTTCTGCATCGGTCACTTCAGCCGCGCTGATAATAGCCGGAATATTCAAATAGCTGTCAGCGGATGCGGCAGGGCCTATGCAAACGGATTCGTCGGCTAGGCGCACGTGTTTTAGATCACGATCTGCCTCGGAATGCACGGCGACAACCTTGACGCCTAGTTCCCGGCAGGCGCGTAAAATACGCAGTGCGATTTCGCCTCGATTGGCGATAACGATTTTATCGAACATGAGTTTTCCGTCCCTGATGTTATTCAATGATGAATAATGGTTGGCCATATTCGACAGGTTCGGCGTTTTCAACCAAAACTTTGGTGATAGTGCCGGTTTTATCAGATTCAATCTGATTAAGGATTTTCATCGCTTCAATGATACACAAGGTATCGCCGACCTGGACGGATTGACCGACTTCGGCAAAAACCTTAGTGCCCGGTGAGGCGGAGCGATAAAAGGTACCGACCATTGGCGACTTAACAACATGCCCGGTGATTTTTTCTTCTGCCGCAGGGGCCGCCGCTGTCGAAACGGCTATAGCAGGTGCGGCGGCAACAGGTGCAGGCGCGTATGAGACAGTCGCAGGTGCGGCAGAATAACGACTAATGCGTATAGACTCTTCACCTTCTTTAATTTCCAGTTCGGCAATGTCGGATTCTTCGATAATCTCGATGAGTTTTTTTATTTTTCTAATATCCATAGTTTTAGTGTCTCTCGGCTAATATCTGATGAGCGGCCAGTAAGGCCAATTCGTACCCTGTTGCACCTAATCCGCAGATAACGCCTTTGGCAATATCAGAGAAATAGGAATGTTTTCTAAAAGGTTCACGTGCGTGAACATTTGATAAATGAACTTCAATAAAGGGGATCTTAGTGGCCAGCAGCGCGTCACGAATGGCTACGCTGGTATGCGTAAAGGCTGCCGGATTAATAATAATGAAATCAACCTGAGCATGATAAGCCTCGTGTATCAAATCTACAATGTCGTGCTCTGCGTTATTTTGATAAAAGTTAAGCTGATGCTTGAGTTCAGCAGCCTTATTTTCCAAATGTTGCTTAATGTCGGCGAGAGTTTGATTACCGTAAAGACCGGGTTCGCGAACGCCCAACAGGTTTAAATTCGGCCCATTTAGAACGGTAATAGTCGCCATCAATCTGCAAGTCAGTTAGGGTTAAAAAGTATATTTAGCCGCTAATTTTGCCCAATTTGTAGTGTTTTGTCCAGATATTCTATTTTTAGCAAAAGATAGCGACACAATTCAATCTGTTTGGGTTCTTTAGATATAAATCTGCTTATTTTAAAAGTTATTTATGCCTGGGCTTGGCGGGATCGTTTTAATATGCTGCCATTCCGATTATTATCAATTGCACTGATGAGTTGAATTTAAGCTGTGTTTTACGCGTTGACATGATTTTTTTGCAAGCGTATAAAACCGACATCCGCACCATGTCGCTGCGGGTTAACTTAAGAGAGAAAAACATGAAAATTCACAATTTTGTCAGCACATTGGTAGTCACGGCATCGTTGCTCATAGGTATGCTTTCTGTCAATGATTCGGTAGCAGCCGAATCAGAATATTCGTTTAGTGTGCGTAACAATACCCGCGTCAAAATTACCAAGTTGATGGTTTCTGAAGATGGAAAGGATTGGGGCTATTTCGATATTGGCTCAGGCATTGCCGCAGGTGGCGATATGACATTGGTTTGGGATTCAAGTACCAATAACGAAGGCTGCGATCAGTATGTTAAAGCCGCTTACGCCGACGGCTCGGAATCCGAGGAAGCTAAGTTTAATTTTTGCGAAGCCAATTTGGAATTAGAGTTCTAAACGCCTTTCATAGTCATTGAAAAAGCTGTTGAGCCACAGATGAATAATAGGCGACATCAATTGTTTGCGCCCTCCTGTAATTGGGTACTGACCTGACAAAATAGAATGATTTACCTGCGTTTATCTGCATATACTTCGCCCGGCCACGGTTGCGGATTCCTAGCGGCTGATTTTATGCCGATAGCCGCGTTGCTGAAACAGTTTCATAGCTTGCTATGCGCCTGTTTCAGCGCCTTGCTATCGACAAAAATCAACTCGCT
>JADHTX010000220.1 GCA_016784875.1 Methylobacter sp. | reverse complement strand
CCAGCCCCTTCTCCCTTGAGGGAGAAGGTTGGGATGAGGGGGATATAAATGGTTGTTTTTATTCTCCTCGGCAACTGCTCCCTGCATTGCTCTACCTCCTGCATCCGTGCAGTCGTCACCCCAACCCTCTCCAGCAGGATAGGGAGTTAGACTGCTTTGTAACTCTTTGTATTTGTAATGAAAAAAAGTTGTGTAGATACTTATGCCCTTCTCCTAAAAGGAAAGAAGAACACAAGCCGCAATTCCTAGTAGGCTTACGCATATGACTAAAATCCTGATTTTGTATTTCTCCCGCAATGGCGCTACCGCCAGCATGGCGAATCAAATCGCTCACGGCGTGGAATCCGTCGACGGCGTTGAAGCGGTACTCAGAACCGTTCCCGATGTTTCAACGGTTTGCGAAAAAACCGCAGAAAGCATCCCAGCCCACGGCGCACTTTACGTTACATTAGCCGATTTAAAATCCTGCGACGGTCTGGCGCTGGGCAGTCCTACCCATTTCGGCAATATGGCCGCGCCGCTGAAATACTTTATCGACAGCACGACCGAAACCTGGTTTTCAGGCGCACTGTCCGGCAAACCCGCAGGTGTGTTCACCTCAACCGGCAGTATGCACGGCGGGCAGGAAAGCACCTTGTTATCGATGATGTTACCGCTATTGCACCACGGCATGCTAATACTGGGTTTACCTTATAGCGAACATGCGCTACGTGAAACCGCCACTGGCGGAACGCCATACGGCCCCAGCCACGTATCGACAGATCGCGTGAGTTTGAGTGATCACGAAAAAAAACTGTGCAGAGCGCTCGGCGCCCGGCTCGCTAAAACCGCGCTTCAACTGAAACAATCTTCATGACCATAAAACCGATTTACTACTACATCACCGCACTGACCGGCTTTTTCGGTCTATTCGCGCTACTCATGCTGTGGAATACCGTACTCGCTCCTTCCACCCGCTTACCTGTGGCCTTGGTATTACTCATCGCCGTTACACCGTTATTGTTACCCATGCGCGGCCTGTTAGACCGCAAACCCAGAAGTTGCGCATGGGCGGCCTATGTCAGCCTGATTTATTTTCTCCACGGCACTGGCGAAGCCTACGTCAATGCAGACGAACGGCTGTATGCATCGCTTGAAGTCCTGCTGAGCTTGATGTTGTTTTTCGGTACGACTTTATATATACGTTTTGCGGAAAAACAGCACTGACCATGGCGCAACAACTCCCCTTACATTTCGAGTTCAGGGCTAATCAAACTTTTGAGGATTTTTTCCCCGGAACCAATCAGGAAATCGTCACTCACTTGCAACAGTGCATTGCCGGTCTAGGTGAGCTGCAAATTTTCCTCTGGGGAAAATCGGGACTCGGCAAAAGTCACTTACTGCAAGCTTGCTGTCATATGGCGCAAAATCATAAACTTAGTTCATTCTATTTTGATTTGGCGAATATTCAATTGCCTGATCCGGCCATACTAAGCGGACTGGATGAATATGACGTCGTTTGTTTCGACAACATCGAGCGCATCGCCGGTAACGCCGCGTGGGAGCTGGCTTTTTTTAATTTTTTTAATCAACACCGTGATCGCGGCCACAAACTGATCGTATCGGCATGTTCTGCGCCCAACGACCTTGCGATTCAGTTGCCCGACCTTAGAACCCGTCTTAATTGGGGACTGACCTTAAAAATGCAGCCTTTAACCGATAACGACCGGGTTGCCGCATTAATCTTTAAAGCCGATCACATGGGCTTTGAAATCGCCCCGCAGGCCGGTCGTTTTCTGCTGACTCATTACGACAGAGATCTGTCCTCTTTATGGGCTTTACTAGAAAAATTGGATAAGGCATCATTGGCCGCCAAACGTAAATTAACCATCCCCTTTTTAAAGCAGATTTTGGACGAGCAAAGTCATGATTAAAGTGCTTGTTATCGGCGCAGGAGCCATAGGTGCGTTTTACGGTTCGCTGCTGACTAAGGCGGGAGCTGAAGTTTCAGTGGTGTGCCGCTCCGATTACGATCAGGTCAAACAGCACGGTTTTATCATCGACAGTCACCCGATTGGTCGCTGGCATTTTAGCCCAGCACAAGTGTTAAAAAATGCTGCGGATTTTAGAGGCGAGGCTGACTATATTTTACTTTGCACCAAAGTCGTTCCGGGACTGGATCGGGTCGCCCTGATACGCCCTGCGGTGGCTGACAATACATCGATAGTCTTTATCCAGAATGGCGTGGAAATCGAGCAGGAAATGCAGGATGCTTTCCCTAATAATGAAGTTATCAGCGGTCTGGCGTTTATCTGCTGCAACCGGGTCAGTCCGGGCGAGATAGTGCATCTGGCTTATGGCCGCTTGGCTTTAGGCAACCTGCCCAATGGCATCAGCCATAAAACCGCGCAACTTTGCGAACTGTTTAATCAGTCCGGCATAGATTGCAAAGCGATCGAAGATATTGTGACCGGACGTTGGCAAAAATGCGTATGGAACGCGCCGTTTAACCCGCTATCGGTATTATCCGGAGGCTTGCCGACGCTGGATATTCTGCAAACCCAGGAGTCTTTAGTTCGCAACATCATGCAGGAAGTTTGCGACATTGCTGCGGCATCAGGGCATCGATTGCCCGATAATATTATCGACATCAACATCGAACACACCTACGCCATGCCGCCTTATAAAACCAGCATGTTGCTGGACTATGAACACAATCAGCCGATGGAAACCGAAGCCATTCTGGGCAATGCCCTACGAGCCGCTCAGCGCTTAGGCGTAGCCGTTCCACACCTGGAAACGGTCTATGCGCTGATGAAACTCAGGGAATTGAAGCTCAGGGGTTAAGAAAAGCCATTATCCACGAAAGCCAAAAGTAGGCGCCTCTACGACCGCATGGATGCAGGAGGTAGAGCAATGCCGGGAGCAATTGCCGAGGCGACACGAAAAGAACGAAAAGCACGAAACTGTTAACACCTTTTCTCCGTGTTCTTCGCGCTCTCCGTGGTAAATGCTTTTTTCAGCCTCATTTGGATAACACTTTCACTGCCACCCTGCCCGACTTTTAAATGTCGTGCTTTTCCTGGCCAAATAAACCATCAAAATTATTTCCCATAAAAAATATAATCCGCCGTATAGGCAACCCGCTTTTCGCTGCCCAAATGATTGGCGTTACATCCTGACGCAGGCGATAGTCCACCCTGGGTATTGATCCGGTTAATAAAGCCCACATCCGAAAACAAGCCGTCGCCTTGATGCGAGACCACCTCGACCAGCAGCCAGGAAACTGCCTTACCCGGCGCCATATCGATTTTTTTGACGACCTTACCCACTACGCGGCTGCCTTCTTTATATTCCCAAAGCGGCCCGGCGCTGTGATTTCCGACCAACTGCCCCTGTTCATCGAACAGCTTGGCATCGGGTGCCAGTGTTACCCAGGCATACTCGCCTTGTTTCATCGAGCATTGATAAATCTGGTCGCCCTTGGCATGCACGGTCAAAATAGGGCTATAGCCTTCCGGCACTTTAATCTGTTTGGGGATTATCGTCCCGGCATAAGCCGCGCCTTGCAACATCAGCGATAAAACCAATATCTTTTTAATCATAGCGTTCACCATGGCATAGCCGTCCCGTCGTATTTGACGAAACTGCCTGTTTGATCCAATGAAAAGTTTTTTATCAAAGTACGCATTCCGGCAATACTAGGTTCGGCATCAATCAATCCATTTGGTCCGCCCATATCGGTTTTGACCCAACCGGGATGGAAAGTCAACACGCCGACAGACTGATCCTTAAGCCCTATCGCCAAGCTCTTCATGGCCGCATTCAACGCCGCCTTGCTGGATCGATACAAAATACTGCCGCCACCGGTATTATCCGCAATGCTGCCCATCAGGCTGCTGATATTAACAATCAGTTTTTTATCGCCGCACTTAATTTGCGTTAAAAACGCTTCGGCCATTTTTACCGGCGCCTGAGTGTTAACCACGAAAGACTGGCTCCAGGCCTGATAATCCAGCTGACCAAAACCGCCGCTCTGCTTGTCACCGTAAACTCCCGCATTGTTAATCAGCACATCGATACAACGATCCGATAATTTTCGCGATAACGCATCAATCTGGCCGAAATCGGCAACATCTAAAGCTTCAAGCTGGATAATCGTGTATTGTTGCGCTAACCGATTCAGGTCAAATGCCTGTTCAGGCTGCCTGCAACAAGCGATAACATCCCAACCCTCACCCGCATATTGGCGGCAAAACTCTAAACCCAAACCGCGATTAGCGCCGGTAATTAAAACTGTAGCCATTATTTTCTCCCATAAAAAAACCTCCTGCATCGATTGACGCAGGAGGTTTTTATACTACTTATAGATTAAGCTGAAAAGTTTTTTACAGCAAAATCCCAGTTAACCAAAGCCCAAAATGCTTCCAAATAAGCCGGACGTGCATTGCGGTAATCGATGTAATAAGCGTGTTCCCAAACGTCGCACGTCAACAAAGGTTTTTGACCGGCTGTTAACGGGCAACCTGCATTGCTGGTACTAACCAGCGCCAAACTGCCATCGGCATTTTGCACCAACCAAGCCCAACCCGAACCGAATGTCGTCACGGCGCATTTAGTAAATTCTTCTTTAAATTTTGCAAATGAACCAAAAGTCGCATTGATTGCATCGGCTAAAGCACCGGTAGGTTCACCGCCTGCCTTTGGAGCTAAGCTGTTCCAATAGAAAGTATGGTTCCAGATTTGCGCTGCGTTGTTGAAGATACCACCGGAAGATTTCATAATAATTTCTTCCAGCGACAACCCTTCAAATTCAGTTCCTGGAATCAGGTTATTCAGGTTTGTTACATAAGTTTGATGATGTTTGCCATGATGAAACTCTAAAGTTTCGGCAGAGATATGGGGTGCCAATGCATCTTTGTCATAAGGTAAAGCGGGAAGTTCGAAAGCCATGAGGGTTCTCCTAAATAACGTTGTTAAAAAGTGTTCGGTACAAACAATCGGCATCAACATAAATACCAAGTGTTTTAATAAACATTTACTTTAGCATTGCTTGCCGATTAAATAAAGCAATAGCAGAAGTAAGAAGGTCGAACCGATAAATTTACTTGTGAATCCTCCTTAAAAATCGATGAAAATTTAAACGATGCCCAATAATCTTAGGTAACGAATTCGTCTCAGAGTAAACTCATCCATGATAAGTAATCGCACCTATTGATTAAAGAGATTGAACTCCCTATTCATTAGGTACACGTCAACAATAAAGGTTTTTAGAATGATCAGACTGACTTACGCCAGCACAGCAATCAAAGACTTTAGTCCTGAAAACCTGTTAGCACTGTTAAAAACCTGTCGAGTGAATAACGGCACCAACAATATAACCGGAATACTGCTTTATGCGCACGGCACTTTTTTCCAGGTATTGGAAGGCGACGAAACAGCTGTTAATAACACATTTCAAATCATAAAGAAAGATAAACGCCACAAAGATGTAACCTTAATTGAAAAACTCCCCATAACGGAACGGGCTTTTCCCTACTGGAGCATGGGCTTTGAAAAACTTGAAAGCAAAGAACTGAGCGAACAAGAAGGCTTAAATGATTTCTTTAACAAGGATTTTACGCCCGCCGGATTTGCCTCCCATAAGCACATTGTCGGCCCATTATTAACCCATCTGCGCGGCAAACTGGTAAGCCATGTAACCGTGGAAAGTCATGAAGAACTGCCTATGCAGCACGAAGATCCGTTCATACAACTTCTGCACCGCACCATACGCCTGGGAGTCAAGTTTCTCGCTTTGCTGATGGTGATAGTTATTATATTCGGCATTATTGATGTCGTTTATGTGATTTTTGACAAAATCACCCAGCCGCCGTTTTTGCTGCTGACCATTAACGACATGCTGGAAACCTTTGGCGCTTTTTTGGCCGTGTTAATCGCCATTGAAATTTTCCTGAACATTACCTTATATATTCGGAGCGATGTTATCCCAGTGAAACTGGTAGTTGCAACCGCATTAATGGCCATTTCACGAAAAGTTATCGTGTTTGATTATAAACATTTACCGGCGGAATATGTCAGCGCATCGGCATTAGTTTTAGTGGCCCTCGGCATTACCTACTGGTTGATTCAAAAGAAAGAATAATCGGCTATTATTGTTTAAATGAACGAGTCTTCCATCTCCTGATCACTATACTCAGACCGGTCAAATTTGCGGAAAATGAAGAGGGTATAATACTCAAATTTAAACACAAAACCTGACATGATAAAGATCGACTTTACCGAAAAAGCCATTGACGACGTGTATCAACAATTCATGGAGCATCCC
>JADHTX010000219.1 GCA_016784875.1 Methylobacter sp. | reverse complement strand
GCCATGACACTGCTTAAACTTCTTGCCTGAACCGCAGGGACAAGGATCATTACGGCCCACTTTATTGCCCTCCCTAATAAATGGCTGGTCTGCAGGCGCATTTTCTTCCTGCTCAGGGGCAGCAAGCAACGACTCTTCATAAGCATCCAAAGCAGGTGCCTGAGCATGCTCAAAATGCATTTCTTTAGGCGCTTGCATTTGCTCATCAATAGCCTGAACATCTTCTTCCTGCCTAACCTGGACTTTAAACAAAATCCCTATCACCTCATACTTCAAATGTTCAAGCAGACTGGTAAACATTTCAAACGCTTCGCGCTTGTATTCCTGCTTAGGATCTTTTTGCGCATAACCTCTAAAATGTATGCCCTGCCGCAAATAATCCATCGCCGCCAGATGCTCTTTCCAGCTATTATCCAGCACTTGCAACATCACAGATTTCTCAAAGTGTTGCAGCACTTCCTTAGACATCTGCCGTTCTTTCTCTTTATGGTTTTGCTCCAAAATACCAATAATACGCTTGCGCAAAGAATCTTCATGCAACGAGTGATCTTCAGCCAGCATTTTACGCACGGGAATTTCAACATTAAATTCCTGCTGCAAATGATCTTCAAGGCCTTTGGTATCCCACTGCTCAACCATCGTTTTTGGCGGAATATACTGGGTAATTACGTTATTAACTACATCCTCACGTATTGCCGTGATAATATCCGAGATTTCCTCCGCCGCCATCAACTCATTGCGCTGCGCATAAACCACCTTGCGCTGGTCATTGGCTACATCGTCATAAGCCAGAATTTCTTTGCGCACATCGAAGTTACGACCTTCAACCTTACGCTGAGCACTTTCAATCGAGCGGGTTACCCATGGATGCTCAATGGCTTCACCATTGCCCATGCCTAATTTCTGCATTAACCCCGCTACGCGATCCGATGCAAAAATACGCATTAAATCATCTTGTAGCGACAAATAGAATCGAGTCGACCCCGGATCACCCTGACGACCTGAGCGACCTCTTAACTGGTTGTCGATACGACGCGATTCATGACGCTCCGAACCGATAACATGTAGTCCGCCTGTTGCGATAACTTGCTCATGCCTGTCCAGCCATGCGCCACGAACCCTATCCTTATCGGCCTCGGCAGCATCTTCACCCAATACCGCCAACTCAGCTTCCAGATTACCCCCAAGTACAATATCGGTACCCCGTCCGGCCATGTTAGTTGCTATAGTCACCGCTCCCGGCATACCAGCCTGTTCAATGATATGGGCTTCGCGCTCATGTTGCTTGGCATTAAGCACTTCGTGCTTAATGCCCAATTTATTTAATAATGCAGACAACTTTTCTGAGTTTTCAATCGACGTTGTTCCCACCAGCACCGGCTGTCCACGGCTAACGCACTCTTTAATATCATCGGCAACGGCGACATATTTTTCATCGGTGGTCAAGAAAACCACATCACCCAAGTCTCTGCGGATCATATTGCGATGCGTAGGAATAACCACCACTTCAAGACCGTAAATTTTGTTTAACTCAAACGCTTCAGTATCCGCAGTACCCGTCATACCGGATAGTTTTTCGTACAAGCGGAAGTAGTTCTGAAAGGTAATTGAAGCTAACGTTTGATTTTCATTTTGAATAGCGACATGTTCTTTCGCTTCAATCGCCTGATGCAAGCCTTCAGACCAGCGCCTTCCCGGCATAACCCGACCGGTAAACTCATCGACGATAATGACTTCATTATTGGCGACAATATAATCAACGTCTTTTTTAAACAACACATGCCCGCGCAATGAAGCATTGATATAGTGCATCAAACGAATATTGGTCGCGTCATACAAGCTGCTGCCTTCTGCCATCAAGCCATGTTCGACCATTAAACTTTCAACCCGTTCGTGGCCTGCTTCGGTCAAGTACAGTTGGCGGACTTTCTCATCGACCGAATAATCGCCCGGTACATCTTCTTTTTCCTGTTTAGTCAGGAAAGGAATGATCTCATTGATTTTGGTGTATATCTCGGTGCTTTCTTCGGTAGGCCCGGAGATAATCAACGGCGTTCTCGCCTCATCGATAAGGATCGAATCCACCTCATCGACAATAGCGAAAGTTAAATCGCGCTGAACCTTCTGCTCCAGACTAAACGCCATATTATCGCGCAGATAATCGAACCCGAATTCATTGTTGGTGCCATAAGTAATGTCTGACGCATAAGCCCTACGCCGTTCGTCACTTTCCATCTGACTGATAATCACACCGGTAGTCAAGCCTAAAAAACCGTATAGCTTGCCCATCCATTCGGAATCGCGCTTGGCCAAGTAATCGTTCACCGTAACAACATGTACGCCGCGACCCGGCAAGGCATTCAGATAGGCCGACAAAGTCGCCATCAGGGTTTTCCCCTCACCGGTTTTCATTTCGGCAATCTTGCCGTCATGAAGGATCATGCCGCCGATTAATTGCACATCGAAATGGCGCATGCCGAAGACTCTGGTCGATGCTTCTCTGACTGTCGCAAACGCTTCTGGAAGAAGATTATCCAGTTTTTCACCTTGCGCCAAGCGATCACGAAACTCCTGAGTTTTTGCTTTTAAAGCATCATCAGATAATTTTTCGTACTCAGAAGCCAAAGCATTGATCTTTTTGACCAACGACCTTTTCTTCTTTATCAGCCTGTCGTTACGGCTCCCTATAACAAATCTAACCAACTTACCCAGCATGTTTTTTTCCGGTATGTATTTAGTAAATGATTGAATAAAACCTTGAGATTATATACTGTCTAGTGTTTTAGTTACAGTTAAAAAACACTCTTCGCCCTACAGGTAAAAGGCTATAGCACTGGAAAAGAGCATTTTAAAATCAATATCAAAGGCCTCATTCAGGCACTCGACGCTCACCCATTCACGAGCCACCTTGCCCGACAACGGCTTCGTGACGATAGATATTTAGTCGATACTTACGAAACAGAAACATCTTAAACCCCGGACTCCCGGATAAATGCCGAAACTACTTTCCGCCATAACGCCAAGGCGATGCTTTCAGCTCCACCACCGATCAACACACTGCCTTTGATGACTCGATGGATGAAGCCAAACCCGGCAAACCGATGCTTCCGGAATCAATACTTCCTTGTTATTACCCGAATGGCAATACCACCTTGACGGAAACCAGATACCGGCGGCAACTGCAAGAGCACAGATAAACAACAAGCCACATCAACTCATTACCCCTCCGACTAAAGCGCTAACTCCGTACAACGAAAATGTTTTATCAGCAATTATCCGTGCGAACCTGCGGCTAATTAATTTTTTTAAATCTAATAGAGAGAAAACTCATGCCAGTGAAAGCACTACAGGCAAATCCCTTTAGATAATAACGGAAAGAATAAGCCGACTTGCATTATCGACAGACATAAAAAAACCGTAGCCCCCGAAAGAGCTACGGTTTATTTGCATGCAATTAGATGATTGTTACTTCTTCTGCTTGCGGGCCTTTTTGTCCTTGAGTAACAGTAAACTGTACTTTTTGTCCTTCATCAAGAGATTTAAAGCCTGAGCTGTTAATGTTACGAAAGTGAACAAAAACATCTGGGCCATCTTCTTGCTGAATGAAACCGAAGCCTTTTTCAGCGTTAAACCATTTAACGGTACCTGTAGTCATTATGTGTAATCCTATTTATGTAATTAATAGCCTTATTAAGGCTGATGGAGCTGGGAAATTAGAGAATTACTTAATGATAACAGGACGAACAATTACAAGAAGAACTTCGTAAAGATTAAGCATAACGGTAAAACTATTTCAAGCTAGGGGAATTCTATAGCCACACCACGAAGATGTCAAGCTTTAGCTTTTCGATCACCCTGCATGAGATATACAACACCCCACGGGCACGGGCACAAGGCTCCCCCGGAAACCATCTTACTGGATTATTTGCTTACTTTTACCAGCAGACCATAAAAAAACTACCTATATTTACAGCCTACCGATTAGTAATTTAGCGCTAACCAAGATTACAGCCAAAGCTAAAGCCACACCCATCTCGCCACCGAAAAATAATATTGCACCACAGAAATACTATAAAAAATGAATTGATCAACTGCGGCATTTATCTAATTGCATACGGCCTATTTTGCCTAAGTTCCGGCAATTTATCAGCGTTATTTTTCGCTGATTTTGTTCAGCACTTCGCTGAACAATAAAAAACCCGCTAAGCCTTATGACTTGCGGGTTTTTTTGCGCTTTACTGAGCCTCAGTAAATTCTTGTTTGGCGGAGAGAGAGGGATTCGAACCCTCGATACGTTACCGTATACACACTTTCCAGGCGTGCGCCTTCGGCCACTCGGCCATCTCTCCTATTTTTGACTCCCCGTAGATTACGGGAAGCCGACTAGAATAATCGATATTGCGTTTTGACGCAATGGCCTTTATCCGCTGCTTGCTTCGGTCTTCGCTTCCAGCTCATCCCAGCGCAGGTAAACTTGCTCCAATTTCTCATCGATCTGTTTAAGTTCGTCCAGGGTCTTGGCGACAACAGCTTGATCTTTTTTATAGAACTCGGGCGCGCTGATTTGCCGGTTTAATTCCGCTTGCTTAGCTTCCAGCTCAGCAATTAACTCAGGCAATTTATCCAATTCCTGTTGTTCTTTAAAGCTTAGTTTTTTTTTGGTTGCTGTAGGCGCTGATGGTTTAGCTGACGGCTTGTCCTGTTTACTTACTTTGACAGGCTCGTTCCGCTTGGCCTGTTTGACATGGTTCATCCAATCGGTATAACCGCCGACAAACTCATTGACTTCACCTGAGCCGTCAAGCACGAAAACGCTGGTCACTACGTTGTCCAGAAAAGCCCGATCATGACTTACCAGCAATAAGGTGCCATCAAAATCGACCAGTTTTTCTTCCAACAATTCCAAAGTTTCCAAATCCAGGTCATTGGTCGGCTCATCCATGATGATCAAGTTGGATGGCTTGGTAAATAATCTCGCCAGCAACAAGCGATTTTTCTCGCCGCCCGATAAACTTTTTACCGGCGAACGCGCTCTGGCCGGAGCAAATAAAAAATCGCCCAAGTACGACATCACATGTCGCTGGTTACCGGCAATTTCAACAAAATCATTACCATCGGCAACGGTGTCGGCTACGGTCATTTCCGGATCGAGCTGGTCGCGCAACTGGTCGAAGTAGGCGATTTCAAGCCTTGTGCCCTGCTCTACCGTGCCGCTGTTGGGTTCTAATTGTTTTAACAACAATTTTAACAAAGTCGATTTACCTGCACCGTTCGCGCCGATCAAGCCGATCTTATCACCGCGTTGAATCAGCGTGGAAAAATGCTTAACAATCTGCCTATCCCCATAACCGAAACTGATATCGTTGACTTCGATGACTTTTTTACCGGAAGCATCGCCTCTATCCAGAGACATTTTACTGGTGCCCTGAGTGTTACGACGTTGAGAGCGTTCGGCGCGCAACCTTTCCAAAGCCCTGACCCGGCCTTCATTGCGGGTACGACGGGCTTTTACGCCCTGTCTGATCCAGACTTCTTCATCGGCCAGCTTTTTATCGAACTCGGCATTCTGGTTGGCCTCGTCTTCTAGCGCAGCAGCTTTGCGAGCCAGATAATCGTCGTAATTACCCTGCCAGGACACTAAATTACCGCGATCCAGGTCGACAATCCGGGTCGCCAGTTTTTGCAAAAATGAACGATCATGGGTCACAAACAATACTGCGCCCTGAAAATTCAGCAGCTGTTCTTCCAGCCAGGTAATGCTTTCAAAGTCCAGATGGTTGGTCGGCTCATCCAGCAATAATACTTCAGGCTCTATGACTAAGGCTCTTGCCAAAGCGACGCGCCGTTTCCAACCGCCGGATAAGCCGCTGATTTTCAAATCGCCGGGCAAATCCAGCTTGCTTAGAGTGGTTTCAACCCGTTGCTGAAAATGCCAGCCGTTATGGGCTTCCAATTTATGCTGCAAATCGCCCAGCTCATTCAAGGCCTTGTCGTCATCGTAATCCATAGTTAACGATAACGCGTGATAGCGGGTGATCCACTCGCCCAGCTCACCCAAGCCACCGGCAACGGCATCGTAGATAGTCGCATCATCCGGCAAATCGGGCGTTTGCTCCAGCCATGCCAGCTTTAATTCCGGCTGCCGCCAAATGTCGCCGTGATCGGCCTGGATGTTACCGGCGATGATCTTCATCAAAGTTGATTTGCCCTCGCCGTTACGGCCTAACAAGCCTACCCGTTCCCCTGCATCCAACTGAAAGTCGGAGTTTTTCAATAAAGCGTGAGTTCCAAAAGCGATGGAAACGTTAGTCAATCGTAATAAGGGCATTTTAAAGTTCT
>JADHTX010000218.1 GCA_016784875.1 Methylobacter sp. | reverse complement strand
TCCTAGCGGCTGATTTTATGCCGATAGCCGCGTTGCTGAAACAGTTTCATAGCTTGCTATGCGCCTGTTTCAGCGCCTTGCTATCGACAAAAATCAACTCGCTATCATTTCCTCAACCGTAACCGTGCGAAGTATAGAGAGATGAATGTATCGAAGATTTTGTGTTCGTATCTAGCTTAGACGGCATAAGGATTGTTATAAACAGAACAAAACATTAACGGCATTCAGCACGAAATAAAGTTATTTAAATTAATGTAAATCAGTTGCTTATATGGATTATTAGAAACAGGAAGAAACTGGATTGAATATTGCTTAAGTACAAAGATATACCTACTTAATAATGGAGTTTGCAATGTCTTCTACGGTTTTTTCTGAAATACTTGAAGGGTTATACGACAACAAAGTCGTACCTTACTTGGGGCCGGGCGCGCTTTTCGATGCCACCAACGAACAAACCGGAGCACCGATGCCTGCCGATAGCAACAGTCTGATTTTGGCGATGAATAACGGCGTTCCGATGGCGCCCAAACTGATGTACGAGTTTCCCCGGGCGGCGATGAATCAGGAGCTTAAAAGAGGCAGGAATTTCCTCGGACAGTTTTTGACCAGGTTATATGGCGAAACCCAATATACGCGTGCAGCAGTACACAATTGGCTGGCGGAATGGAAGCCGGCTTATGTCGTCGATATCAATCGGGATACGCAATTACAGGACAGCTATGCCGATGAAGAGCATACGTTGATTGTAGGTCTCGCAAGAATCAGCGCCAGCCAATTTCGTTTTAAAATATATCACTTTGACGGCAGCGATTATTTTGAAATACCGCAGGAACAGGTTGACCGTAGACTTCCCATCTTGTTCAAACCGATGGGTACGCCTAAACCGGAAGCTAACTACGTCGCATCAGATGCCGATTATGTCGATTACATCACCGAATTAATGGGCGGCTTTGCTATACCGGATTTCCTTAAAGAGTATCGCAAGGGCAAGCAATACCTGTTTATCGGCATGCCGCTAAACAGGGATTCTGAACGTATGGTGATGAGTGACATCGTTTATGGCGCGGCAGAGAAAAAAGGTTGGGTTTTAAACAAAAATCCGACCGATAAAGAGCAGCGGTTTTGTAAAAAAATAGGCTTGGAAATTCTGGACGTGGATGTTGAAGAGCTACTGGCTACCGTACTTAAATAATGACTCAGACCAACACATTCAGCAACCATCGACTACTGCTTTACTACAAAGGCGACATCAGCGCCTTGATGCTGTTCGCCCAGCACAGCAACGGCAGCATCTGCTTTCCGGAGCCGTTGCCTGCGTTGTCCAGCGCACTGGAGCCGGAAGAGTTTATATCCAGTAAAGTCAGTACTCACCCGGCGATGTTAGTTAACGACATCAACCGGCTTTTGCAACTGGACAATGACATCCTGCGCGTTGAACCGGAGTTTAGCGAACAAATCGATACGCCGGGCGGCATTATTACCGTTCATATGGTGCGCTTCATGTTGCTCGATCCTCCGCATAAACTGATGCAAAGCCGGGATTGCCGGATGAGAACCTTGCCGGAGCTGCGCGGCAGGCCGCCTGCGGAAATGGAACTGTTGCGCCGCGCTTATGCCAAGGTGATGTAGGCCCAAGATGTTTGATTTTATGGACATGAGCTACGATGAACCCGGCGAACCGATAGGCTCGGGGCCGTATATTCCCGATGCCGGAGAATGCATGCGTTGCGGTGTCTGCGTCAGTAGTTGTCCGACCTTTCGCCTGTTCCAGGTCGATGAGGAAACCCCGCGTCGACGACTTCGCACGATCAGCAAAATCCTGGTTGAAAACCAGCCGATCAGCGACGCTGAACGGAAGCATCTGGATAATTGCCTGCAATGTCGGGCCTGCGAAACCGTTTGCCCAAGCCGGATGGCTTACGGGCAGTTGTTCGATCTGGCTCGGGCGCTGTTAAATCTAAAAGCCTCAGCTGAGCATTCTAAAATTCCGTTCGCCCTGAGCTTGTCGAAGGGTGATCGGAATTTTAGAATGCTCAACAAATGGTTGGCTAAACTGGCTTTCAAGCTGATTGAAAACAAGCGCTGGCGGACGTGGTTAATGCCGTTGCTGGCCGTATACCTGAAATCGGGCCTGCAAAAACCGTTACAGCGTAGCGGATTGCTGAAAAAACTGCATTTGGCGGAGGCCGAAGCCTTGCTGGGTAAACCGGCATTACAGGCATTGGCGGTTTCTTATCCCGCCAGCGGTACAAAACGCGGCCAAGTTGCGCTATTCACCGGATGTATCGCCGAACATTTCGACCGAGAGACCTTGCTGGCGGCAATCAAACTGCTCAACGCGATAGGCTACGAAGTGCTGGTGCCGCCGCAACAAGGCTGCTGCGGGGCGATACACCAACACAACGGCCAGCCTGCCGCCGGTTTGGTCGACAACAACATAGCGGTGTTCAATGTGCTGGACGTCGATGCCGTGCTCCATACCGCCACCGGCTGCGGGGCGATGTTAAGCGAATATCAAAATGACGATCAAGCGGGACAACTGTTCCGGGAACGCTTATGCGACATCAACGAATTTTTGCTGAAATACTGGCCGGACGATTTGCAACTGACGGCATCCAAGCTGAAAGTCGCAGTCCACGAGCCATGCAGCCAGCGCAATGTACTCAAAAACCAGCAAATCGTTTATGCGCTGCTTGAAAAAATCCCCGGCCTAAGCATAGCCGCGCTGGCTGACAACCACATTTGCTGCGGCTCAGGCGGCAGCTATATGCTGGCGCATCCCGACAACGCCGCGCAGTTACGGACTTTAAAGCAGCAGATTATTGCCGATTCGTCGGTGGATTTGGTCGTTAGCGGTAATTTCGGTTGCGCGGTTTATCTCAACGCCGATGGAGGCAGGGTGGAGCATCCTTTGCAGTTGCTGGCTCGGCAGTTGCCAGCATAAATTCAAGGTATACCGATGCGTAATTGGCTACGCTAGCTTGTGTTCCCTGTTGAGATGCTGGCACAAGCCACCAAGATCTGGGTATATGGTTCTCGCACTAACGCCGTGCTTCACCAATGAATAGAAAATGTCTTGGCGATTGTTTGCAGGTATGAAGAATTCGGATAAGTGATCTTTTGTCATAGTATTTTTTTCAAGGGAAACAAATCTACCATTCTTAGTTGCATATTGGTGGAGTGTGAACCAACCCTGTTGTGCAACGATTCTTGAGTTATTCTGTCGTGGCTGAAAAACGCGAGTATTTGCATGAGAGAAGGGAGACTTATCATAGACATCTATCTTCAATAGGCTGTCCGCTGACAGACAGTGCATAGACATAGACGTCGCCTTTTTCTTCATCTGAACATGCAAACCACAGTGCGGCCAGAGGGTTGCTTGTCCAGTCAAGAAGACGTGTCTTAAGCCCATAGTGTTGAGCCAAAACGAGAAGATCCAAATCAGTTGATCCTGCCTCTGAGAGCATGGAGGCACCTTGAAGCTTTAACTGTTGTAGCGCATGTTTTTCTTTATCAGTTGTATCTACCTTGGGATATTTGCGTGCGATACTCGGAAGTAGATTTTCTTTTACGGGTTGCCCTCGATAGAGGACTAAACTCTTCTGGAGGTATAAGCTTTCTGAATATTTGATAAATTCAATGAAGGATTTGATCGTGTTTTGATGCATTCAGCAGTTTCCTGTTTGGTCTAATAGGTTATTAAGGTCAGTAAGTGGCCCATATTTCATTGCTCTTCATACGGGCTACTCATCCTGCGCCATCATTTTTTCCAAGGCTTGCCGCAGAGGCCCCAGATTGATTTGCACAGTTTCCCACACCATCACCGCATCGACACCCAAATATTCGTGTGCTAACACATTGCGCATTCCGGCTATTTCTCGCCAAGGAATAGTCGGTTGCTCTATCAGCAACTGTTCTACACCAAAATCTTTAAGCGCTTGGCCGATTATTTCCAGATTGCGAATGACGGCGTCCTGAGTTTTTCTATCCTCCAAAAATCCGGGTAAATCGTAATCGGCGGTATAGGATTGGATTAATTCAATACTCTCAAGTGCCGTAGCGATGAAGATAAAACGATCTTTCACAAGGGCACGGCTTCCTGGAGTATCCTTTGGCATAAGTGTTTATTTAAGCCCCTTTCGCTGACAATATCGACTTTGCGTTTTAATGCGTCGGATAACGCTAAACTTAATCCGACCTGATCCAAAAGCGTTGTTCCCGGCAGAAAATCCACCAGTAAATCGATGTCGCTGTCTTCTCGCTCTTCTCCGCGTATTACGGAACCGAATACGCGGACATTGACAGCATGATACTGTGCGGCAATGTCGAGAATACGCTGTTTTTGTTGATGTAAGGTTTGAAATAAGCTAGACATAAGTGATTCCTGTAGCCTACAAGACAGTGTTGATGCCTCAAGATACTGAGCTAATATGATTTTCCAGTCAATTGTTTTCAGCGAGTAGACAAATGGAATATAGGGCATCGGGGCCACGAAATCCCTTATTACCCTAGAAAAATCAGTTGAGCATGCCAAATCCCGTTCGCCCTGAGCTTGTCGAAGCCTGTCATGAGCTTGTCGAATGGGGTGAGAGGAGTTTGGAATGCTCACAAAATATTCAAAGAGATACCAAGTTGTAGATCGTCACCCAAAGCGGGAATGACTGCGTAATACAACAGACCGATTTCTTTCGTGTCTTTCGTGGACTAACTGCGGTTTTTAGGTTAATGCGTAATTGTCAGACAAGTTCTCCAAAGCCGATTATTTCCAAACCGGATGAATGCCGTAATCGTGCGGAAACAGCGTAATGTATTGCACCACCCGCGGATAATGCGCCAAATTGCGTCCGCTGCCGTGCGGCAAGGCGTGGTTCCAGATGACGAAATCACCGGCGGAACCGGGAACCGATACCGGCCCCAGGCTTTCCAAATCCAGATTGCGCGGGTCTTGTTCCGGTGCGAGATCTCCTAGCCATTGTTCTATGCGTCGATGGAACCCCGGCACGCAACGGAAGGCACCTTGTTCGGGGCTGGTATCGCTTAAATACAACAGGCCCTGAACGCCGAACGGAATCGGCAAGGCAAGGCTGACGTCCCAATGCAGGCGACTGGGGCCGGACATATTGATGCCGTCGCGCTCAGGTCGGTTCAAACTGGAGCGATCTACAGTGGCCCATAAATCATCTGTTCCCCATAGCTGCTCGAATGCTTTACGGATACGCAATGCAGAGCGGTTTTTATTTAGGGCGGAATGTTGGAAAAGCGAAACCCAAAACGTATGAGTTATGCCGTACCAACTCTCGGGGTTTTGTGGATCCATGCCGAGAAACTTCCATATGGCCAATTCGGCTTCCCGGCAATCCTCAGCAGAAACTGCGTTACGTAGCAACACATAGCCGTTTTCTTGCCAAAACGCCAAGTCGGCTGCCGACAAGACGGAGTCCTGAATATCTTCTTGCTCAATGGGATAAGTACGTTGCGGTTGTTCCAGATAGCGACTGACCATTTCATTGAGCCGTTCGACCAGAGCCCGATCAGGGAGGCGGCCAAGCTTTTGCACAATCCATTGTTCGAACTCGGTATAGCTAGGGCGTTGATTAAACAGGTATTCCGGCGGTTCGACAATGCCCAGTCCCAAGCCGTGCATCAGGGTGAAGTCCAGGCCGCATTCGTTTCTCGCGTTGCCTCGGCCAAGCCGCCCTTCGACTTCCAGCAGCCGTTTGGCCCAATAGCGTCGCAAGTGGAGTATGCCTAATTCGCCGGTTTCCATTGAGGAAATGCTCAGTTCAGGTTTTGCTGTCATAGGTTCTTCGTTTTGCTGCTGTTTAGCGTTGTAACCGCGCCAGCCTTTGTAATCCTACCGTGGGCGGCGCACCGAAGGTCTTGCGAAATTCATGGCTGAAATGGGCCGAGTCCGAAAAGCCGGTAGCGTGCGCCGCAGTAGTGAAGTTGTTGCCTTTTATTATCTCGCGTATTGCTTTCCGCATCCGGTTCCAGCCGCGATAACGGCGGAAAGGGACGCCGATCTGCTCTGTGAACAGGTGCTGGAATCGCGAGGCGGATATCCCGACCGTTCCGGCCAGCGTTGCCACCGAGCTGAGATCGTCGCTGTGTTCGAATAAAAAATTCACCACCCGGGATATGCGGGGATCGATCAGTTTGGCTCTTGCCCGTCGTTTGGCAAATCCCATCAGATCTACCAACGGTTCCGTAGTCCATTGAGGGTTGTATCGGTCTTCGTAAAGGTCGCGCATGAACGCAATTTCGCCTGCAGTGCCGACCAGGGCGCCGTTTACCTCGTGCGCATTGCGGATCAGCGTCTTGAAGGCATCGGCCCCGGCGATGTTCGGCTC
>JADHTX010000217.1 GCA_016784875.1 Methylobacter sp. | reverse complement strand
CGGCCACGGTTGCGGATTCCTAGCGGCTGATTTTATGCCGATAGCAGCGTTGCTAAAACAGTTTCATAGCTTGCTATGCGCCTGTTTTAGCGCCTTGCTATCGACAAAAATCAACTCGCTATCATTTCCTCAACCGTAATCGTGCGAAGTATAAATACCATGAGCAATGACTTTTCAGGACGCATGAGGGGCAGCTGTCTGGATGCAGCAGGGCGAGAAGGGCAAGATCGCTGGAAGAGAGGCGGTAAATGCCTATAAGCCTGAAACATCAGTTAGCCGCAGATTTTACGGATAAACGTTGATAAACTATTTTGTGGTGCGAGGTTAGCGTTTCACCCAAAGGTGAAGCGCATTGTTTAACTCGTTGTTCATCTGTGCAAATCCGTATTTATTCGCAGCTCAACGCCGCTAATCGGGGGCAAATTGAACAATTTGCGGGTCAATGGCTTGAATATGCTTTCTGGCGCAAATATATTCAGGACGCGGTGGGTTATTGGAGAATGGTTCTGTAACCCGATTACTCACAGCATTATAAACAAAAAAAACATTCGATCGGGGGTAAGGAGTGATATTGCTATTGGATCCATGCATAACATTGCAATCAAAAATGATCACACTTCCCGGCTTGCCCGTCGCCGTTACAATCTTGCCGCCTTTCTCCAGTAATTGATGAAGGGACGCGTCGCTAGGGACACCGTATTCTTGTTTTTTAAGCGATGACTTGTAGTGCTCGGTCGGCGTATCTCCTTCACACACGGCATAGTCTTTATGAGAATTAGGAATCAACATGAGAGGGCCATTGTGCTCATAATTTTCAGTCAGAGTAATTGACATGCTTAAAGCGCGCATTCTGGGCATACCATCTTCTACATGCCAAGTTTCAAAATCAGAGTGCCAATAAAACTCCTTGCCACGAAACTCCGGTTTGTAATTAACGCGGGACTGATGAATATAAATGCCATCATCCAGTAGATATTGCGCTAAACCGGCCAGTCGAATATCGCAAGCCAATTTTTTGAATAGTGCATTGTTTTCATGCACATTGAAGATGGAACGAATATCTCCACTCCCTGATTCAGTGATGGTTTCTTCGGCTACTTTGCGATGTTCATCGTTTCTCATGCATTCAAGTTCCTGCTGAAAATAGTGAACCTCTTTTTCAGTAAACACGTCCTCCAAAATTAAAAATCCTTGCTGGTCATATTGTTGAGCAAGTTGGTAATCTATGGGGCAATTACCAGTATTGGCGGCGTAGAGAGTGGGTTCTTGGCGCTGAATTAATTGTGCCGTATTACTACCGCGGGATGGGTAAAAATCTTTAGTCTGATTCGGAATCTTTTTTTTATTATTAGCATTCATGATTTATATTTCCTCCTCTATAAATTTAGTCGATTAATCGGTAACCATCTCTGAAATCAATTCATAAGCTCCATCAGTCTTGTGTACTTCCTTGCCGTGCACGGGAGGGTTAAAGACACATGCCATTTTCATTTCCTTAAATGCGCGCAATATGTGTTTATCATGTTTATCCAGAATATAAATCGTACCCGGGCTAACAGGATATTTGTTGCCATCATCCAGGGTTTCAACCTCACCTTCTCCAGAAATACAATAGACTGATTCCAGATGGTTTTGGTAATGCATCTGAAAATCAGCACCCTGGTAGATCGTGGTGATATGAAAAGAAAATCCCATGTTGTCACCTTTCAATAACAACCGGGTACTTTCCCAGTTGCCATCCGGGGAGACGATACGGCGTCCGGTTTTTTCAGCGTCTGGTAATGTTCTCACTATCATGATTATGCCTTCTCTTGATATTGTAAAAGCTAGTGGGTTATATTTTTTTCGTTAAAAATAGTTTATTTCTTCGGGAATAGAATGTTCCTTAGCACAAACTTCCTTTATCGCTTGCTCAATGATATCGATACCTTTTTTCAAATTTTCATCACTGATAATCAAAGGGCAGAAAAATTTGACGACTTGATCATCGGCGCCGCTGGTTTCAATAATCAGCCCTTGTTGAAAGGCATTTCGAGTGATTTTTCCAGCCAGATCGCCATTCACACAATGGATACCCTGAAACATTCCTAATCCACGGGTAGTAAAATTGCCTTCGCCAAATCGGTCGACAATATCGGCAAGCCGTTCTGAAATGTACTGGCCTTTCCGCTTGATATCTTGAGAAAATTTATCATCCGACCAATAATGATCTATGGCCGCCGTTGCCGTGACGAAAGCTAAATTATTGCCTCTGAAAGTACCGTTATGCTCCCCGGGTTTCCATTGATCCAATTCCGGTTTAAAAAGAACCACTGCAAAGGGCAAACCGTAACCGCCCAACGATTTGGATAAGGTCACCATATCAGGGTAAATACCGGCATCTTCAAAACTAAAATACGTTCCGGTACGTCCGCAGCCTGCTTGTATGTCATCGACAATCAGCAACACCTCGTGCTTTTTGCACACCGCTTGTAAATTAGCTAGCCATTCAAAACTGGCGGCATTAATTCCGCCTTCGCCCTGAACGGTTTCAACAATCACAGCGGCCGGTTTGTCTATGCCGCTGCTGGAATCACATAACACCTTATCCAAAAAAGCAGTTGTATCGATGCCTTCACCCAAATAACCGTCATAAGGCATCCGACTAACGCCATTGAGGCTGACACCGGAAGCGCCGCGATGATGAGAGTTACCTGTTGCCGCCAAGGCCCCCAGAGTGACGCCATGGAAGCCGTTGGTAAAAGCAATGATATTTTCACGGCCGGTCACATTTCTGGCTAATTTCAAGGCTGCCTCAACGGCATTGGTACCGGTCGGGCCGGTAAATTGAACAACGTAATTCAAGCCGCGAGGCTTTAGAATTTTTTCATTAAAGGTTTCAAGAAATTCTCCTTTAGCCTTGGTATGTAAATCCAGGCCATGGGTGATGCCATCACGATTAATATAGTCGAGCAGTTTTTCTTTGAAAACGGGGTTATTGTGCCCGTAATTCAATGTGCCGGCACCGGCTAAAAAATCCAGATATTGATTGCCTTCTTCGTCATAAAGAAATTCGCCTTGAGCCTTGTTGAATATCCGTGGAAATGAACGCGCATAACTTTGCACTTCTGATTCAATCTCTTCAAAAATTTTCATTAGTGGTATTTCCTGTTTTTTGTTGAATGGGCGCCCGTAGTCAAGCGTCAACAACGGAGCATTATTTGATAGGACCAATTCTGACCAGCATTTCTGTGTCATGTTCGTTGTCAAAATGCTGTTCACGATCAAACATTACCGCTGTATTGAGTTTCGTTTTTAGCTTATTTGCCAAGCCTTGAAATAGTGCCCATGAAGCCTGATTCGACTCCGTAATAGTCGTTTCAAGATAGATGGCATTGCTGCATTGAGGTTGTAATCGGATGTTTTGCAACATTCTGGTTGCCAGCCCTTGACCTCGTGCTTTCTCTCCGATCGCTACTTGCCAAATGAACAAGGTGTCAGGACGATCAGGGATAAGATAACCAGAGATAAAGCCCACTAGTTCGCCCTGATAGATGGCTGCAAGCGAGGTGCCTGAAAAATGACTGCATTGCAATAAGTTGCAATACAGGGAATTGGGATCCAATGGGGAGCATTGATTAACCAGTTTGAATACTGATGCAGCATCTTCCGGTAAAGGTGGGCGTAGTTCTATTGTTAAATGCGTAGGTTTAATCATGCCTCATATTAGTATGTAGTTAATATTATTTATTGCATCAAACAATCAATAATAGAGAATAAAGCTATTCAAAAAATTAATCAGGAAGTTCAGTGTTCTTGACATGGTCAATCTATATATAACTGATATTAAATATAAAAAGATCAAGCTGGCTTATTCGATTCTGATGGAATAATAATCTTATTGTTTGTTAAATTTATATTTAATTTCATATGGATACGAAATATTATGGGTATTTCATTGTGTTATATAGGGTGTGGCAAATAACTTGATTAATATTAATAAAAACTATTACTTTTTGATTGATTCAAGAAACATACTACACGAATAAATCTCATTGTCTAGGGTAAAGCCTAATATTGAATTCATCGGTTGTCTAAAATATACAGGAAAAAAATATGATTTTTTTTAGGCTGGGAGATGAACAATATGCATATTAATCGGCTTAGTTAGTTCGAAAATTATTCGACGGCTTAACGCCTTATCGGTACATGGAGCTGTGGTGGTGAGGGGTTTCAATGTGTAGGAGGATCGCTGCTAAGTTGCACAAATCCATAATGCAGAACTTCGATTGAATTGGCAAAAATATAGCAACTAAATTTACGCAGCTGAGCTTGATAAAAAATAGAAAAATGAGGTGAATCTAATGGTGCAGGATGGCATGTATGTCGTAAAGGCAATCAGTCGGTTACCTTTACGGTGGATCTTGTTGATCCGACAGCCTTAAAGACTGTCGGTAAAAAGTGATTAATTTGGCAGGGCTGCTAATTTTTGTTGAACTTGAGCTGTGACATCAATTTCATCACTGGCATAAATAACGCCGTCGGTAAGCAACAGGTCAAAGTTTTGATCTTTGGCTACGCCACGAATAACTTCAACAATACGATTTTGCAATTTACCCAATTCTTCATTACGACGAACATTGAAATCTTCACTAAATTCTTGTTGGGCTCTTTTTGCGTCCCTTTTTTTGTTTAAGATATCTCGTTCCATATTTGTTCGCGCTGACGCACCCATAACGGCTGCATCTTTGGCCATTTTTTCATCCATGCTTTGGATTTCTTTTTGCTGAGCAACTAACTGCTTATCGCGCGGTGAAAATTCTTGTTCCAGACGTTTTTTGGCTTTTTCAGCTTGAGGGGCTTTTTCAAGAACAGCAGGTATGTTGACAAAACCAATCTTTAAATCAGCAAAGCTTACATTGGTAATCAGCAACAATCCTAAACATAGGGCGATTTTCATTTTCATTGTTAAACAGGTCTCTGGTTATAGTGAAATAGCGGAAAAAATAAAAAACTTGGACGTTTTGACGAATTATAAGTGGGGAAAGCTATTTAAACAAAAAGATTTGAAATTTGTTGTTTTATATTTCAGAATCTTTAGCTGATAAGAGATATATGAAGACCTTTTGCTCAGAAGATTTGTAGGTTGGAAGGGGAGTGAGGTGAGGTGAGCCTAAGTCTACTCGCAACATTTTGATCTTAATTTTATAAACGCAGGAAAACATGCAACTCAATACTGCTAAGGTCGCCCAGAGGGTCAACGAATCAGATCGGTTTATGCGGCAAATACAGCATCAGCTTCGTCATTTAAAATTTGTCGATTAATTTGCAATCAGAATCAATTTAAGGGGACTGAATAACGGCCTTTATATAATGAAAATCAGATTGTTATAGTAATAACTTAATAAAATTTTGAGGCGTGGGCTTCTTCTTAATTAGACATAATTGCAGGTTGCAATAGGAGCGATACAGGGAAGGTGACTTTCCTTGCTTTATTAAAAGCCGGGCAAATTCAATGAGAAAGCGATATAATCATATGGTGCCGAGGAGAGGACTTGAACCTCCACGGGGTTGCCCCCACCAGCACCTGAAGCTGGCGTGTCTACCAATTTCACCACCTCGGCAGAGGCTAGCTGTAAAAGCTAAAGTGAGCGCGCACTATACCCATCCGTTTTGATTTTGTCAATTAAGCGCGAAGTTTTACCCAAAACGAGTGAGACGCGATGACCTTTCCTCGAGTTAATGGAGAAATTTCTTTTGCATAAACGCCAAAAACTTTTCTCTTTCAACCCTAGTCGATATACTAAGACTATATATTCAAGATATGTTTATTGTATTCGTCCTTTTTATTTTATTAGTTAAATGACATTGAAGTCTAAAAAAGACGTTGATTTTAAATCAACAAAAGATCCATATGCTCAGCGTGAAGCTGAAAAATATGAGAACCCCATTCCCAGCCGCGAATTAATTCTTCAATTCATCGAGCATGCTGGAAAACCCTTGCGCCGTGAAGAAATCGCTGAGGCGTTTTCCCTTGAATCCGAAGAGCAGCTGGAGGCGCTACGACGCCGTTTACGAGCAATGGAAAGGGATGGGCAGTTATTATTTAATCGTGGTAAAAAATATTGCCTGGTTAACAATGAGGATTTAATTGCCGGGCGTATTATCGGGCATGCGGACGGTTTTGGTTTTATTAAGCCGGACGACGGTTCGGACGACCTATTCTTGTCGCCACGGGAAATGAACCCCTTGCTGCACAATGACCGGGCGTTGGTGCGTATTGCCGGTGTTGATAAAAAAGGCCGCAGGGAAGGGGCTGTCGTTGAAATTCTTCAGCGAAATACTCACCACGTTGTCGGGCGTCTATATAA
>JADHTX010000216.1 GCA_016784875.1 Methylobacter sp. | reverse complement strand
GATTCCTAGCGGCTGATTTTATGCCGATAGCCGCGTTGCTGAAACAGTTTCATAGCTTGCTATGTGCCTGTTTCAGCGCCTTGCTATCGACAAAAATCAACTCGCTATCATTTCCTCAACCGTAACCGTGCGAAGTATAACCGTAAGCATTTAAGCAAGTAGCCCGGATAAACTCGGTTAGTAGATTGGGTTATTGCAAAAAACTACAATCTTTCAGCCTCAACCCAATTTTCAACCTGCAACCCTTCAACACGAACAAATTCCCGCTCATTGTTAGTGACGAATATCCAGCCTTCCGAGCGGGCGTGGGCTGCCAGCCAAAGGTCGTTGTTGCCGATGATCTGCCCGCTACTTTGCAGGGCTGCGCGGATTTGGCCGTAGTGTTCTCCGGCGGCCTAAGGGAGCGGAGCAACCTGGATCACCGCTTCAAGCTGGTTGATAGAAGCCAGTGCGCGTTCGCGGGACTGGCTTTTTTCTGCGCCGAAACGAAGTTCGCCCAGCGTGATGACGGACATAGCCAGCTCGGAGGCCGCGCGCCGGGCGAAGCGTTCGCGCACGGCTGGCGGGTTATGCTTGGCAATAGATGCAGATGTTGGTGTCCAGCAGGTAGCGCGCTGCCATCAAAGCGCTTCCCTTTCTTGAGGCGGGGTATCTTCACGGCCGTCCGCCATAAAATCATCCGGCAAGCCGGTCAGCGCGTCAAAGATAGCGGCCGCGTTTACAGGGTGTTCGCGCAGCACGATTTCATCCCCGCGGCGAAAAATTTCTACCCGATCGACTTCCAAACGGAATTCCTTGGGCAGTCTAATGGCTTGGCTGTTGCCGGATTGGAATACACGAGCGTAGGTCATGGTTATCTCCTCATTGCATTGCATGCACGGAATGCATATACACTGGGTATTATTGTCAATCAACAGCGTTAATGGAATATGTTATTCTGGAGCTGTTGTTTGCGCTATTGCCAAGCGCCAGCCTGGAAACCAAGCCGGATTAACTGAAAGAGTTACGCGGCAGCGAATTCAACCCTAACCGATAACCCCCTGCCCAGCGGTTAAAACACCATGCAAATACTAATCAACGTTCCCGACACTTTACCCAAAGCCCTTGTTCAGCAACGCATCAAAGAACTTGAAGAGCGCTTAAAACAAGAAGCCCAACAATCCCAAAAGGCCGCTTCCAGATGGGAGAAAATGGTGCAACGCATTGAATCAAAGGCGTTTGATTTGGAAGATCACACCGATACTTTTAATCGGGACAGGCAAGAGTTTAGGGAATCTTTTAATTTTAAAGATAAGCCGGAATGAAATATCTACTCGACTCCAATACGGTTTCCGATATTTATAATCCCTCGTCCGGTAACCATAACAGCGTTATTAAAAAATTACTGGCACTGGAAGAAAGCGACGATATTTTTATTTCCGTATTAACGCTTTACGAATTCGAATATGCGTTTGCAAATTCACCGGCGCATAAAAAAGCCGAAATAAAAGCCACTATTCAACAAATCCAACAAGACCTCATCGTTTTACCTCTCTCGCCAACGGCAGCTGAAATTTTCGGCGATTTAAAAAAGTTCAGGACTTACGCATTGACAGATTAACAAAAGCGGGATCAAAGTGACATAGTAAAAACAAATGGACACAAGCCATGAGAGAAATTACACGCCCACCAACAGCTCGCTGTGTTATGTCAATGTACATAAGTTTTCTTCTTAGCGAACCAAAGTCGCCAAGTTGCTGTCATTTGGCAGAAATTGTTGGCATCTCGCATGATAGTGCTAATCGCTTTTTACTGCGTGAACAATTTACGCCCCAAGATTTATTTAAACAGGCCGAGTTGCAGCTTGATCTTAAAGGTGGAGTGGTCAGTGTAGATGATAGCGTTTTAGATAAGCCCTATAGCCAGCATATGGCGTTAGTAGGCTATTTTTGGTCAGGCAAACATCACTGTAGCGTTAAAGGCATTAACCTGATTACGCTGTATTATACGGATAAATATGGACATAATTTACCCATCAACTATAGGATTTATGACAGGGCTGAAGGGAAGACTAAAAATGACTATTTTATGGATATGCTAACAGAGTCAATGACATGGGGTGTTGATCCTGCTTTTGTCACGGGTGATAGCTGGTACAGTAGTGAAAACAACCTAAAAACCATAAGAAACAATGGATTTGGATTTTGTTTCGCACTAAAAAGCAATCGCTTGGTCTCTATAAAAAAAGGTGAATTTGTTCATATCCAGTCCCTTGAAATTCCAGAAGAAGGGATAGAAGTGTGGCTGCGCGACTTTGGTCGAGTGAAAGTTTTCCTGACGCTGCTAAAAGACGAGCAACGCTACTATGCAGTTCACTTACCCGATGAAAACTCATTAACAGGATTTAATCGTGCGGACTTTTGTGAAATTCACGACAAACACTGGAAAATTGAGCAATATCATAGAGCTATAAAACAGGTCTGTCATGTAGAGCACTTCCAAGTCAGAACAGAAACGGCAATACGAAACCATATATTCGCTTCAATTTTAGGCTATGTGCAATTACAAAAGATGTGTATCTCTGAGCTTATCAGTAACTGCTACGAACTTCAGCGTGAGTTATTTAATACTGTAGTAGCGGATTCTATCGCAAAACTTATGCCTGAAATAAAAAATATCAACCCACAATTCATGCATTCTGTCAATGCGTAAGTCCTAAAGTTATTTAAAGAGCTACGAAAAATAAACCCGGAAAACCTGAAAAAACATACTATCGATTTAATGGTTGCCGCCAGCGCGTTAAATCATAAAACCGTTTTAGTCAGCGCGGACAAAATTTATAAAGACATTATTTCTCTTAATGCTGAATTAGAGCTTGAAGACTGGACAATATAATTGCTTGCGCCGGTTGCCAAACTCCCGCTACCCTCTTCAGATATTGCCAGCAATGGTTTGATCTCCCCTACTAACAACGAGGTACAACCAATGAAAGCCGAACCCTGTACATACGTTATTTTTGGCGCCACCGGAAATCTGTCCCGGATTAAATTAATGCCGTCTTTATACCGCCTGGATGCGGCCAATCGCTTGCCGGAAGGCACGTGTATTTTGGCAATAGGGCGCAGGCCGTGGGATCGGGAAAAATGGCAGGCAGAAGTCAGGCAGATGATTCAGGACAAAGCGCCCGGCGATTTCGATGAAGCGGTTTTTCAGCGTTTCAGCGCCCGGCTGCATTATCATCAAGGCGATTTAACGCAGCCGCAATGTTATAGCGACTTATCCGATAAGCTCAGCCGGGAAAGCGGGTTTCCTAAAAACATGGCCTTTTACCTCGCCATCAGCCCATCGGACTTTGGTTCGGTCATAGAACTGTTAAACAATAACAAGCTATTCGATGAAGAACACGGCTGGCGGCGGGTGATTCTCGAAAAGCCTATCGGCTATGACCTGGACAGCGCCCAAGCCCTGCAAAAACGCATCTGCCGCTATCTGTCGGAAGAGCAGGTTTACCGCATCGATCATTACCTGGGTAAAGGCATGGTGCAAAACGTGCTGGTATTCCGTTTTGCCAATGTAATGCTGGAGCCGTTATGGAATCGCAATTATATCGACCATATCCAGATTACCCATTCCGAAGACATCGGCATCGGCAGCCGCGCCGATTATTACGACCGCGCCGGAGCCATGCGCGACATGCTGCAAAGCCATCTGCTGCAATTGCTGACCCTGGTCGCCATGGAACCGCCGGTATCGATGGAAGCCGAATCGCTGCGCGACGAAAAAGTCAAAGTGCTAAAGTCCATCCGGCCTATTCCCAGAGAAGCGGTTCACGGCCATGCCTTCCGCGCCCAATACGGTAAAGGCAGCGTCGGCGGCGAACGGGTCAACGGCTATTTACAGGAAGACGGCATACCGGACAACAGCATCACCGAAACCTATGCCGCGATGAAGCTGTATATCGACAACTGGCGCTGGCGCGGCGTGCCGTTTTACCTGCGCACCGGCAAGCGCATGGCCAAGGCGCAATCGACTATTTCGATTTGCTTTCGCCACCCGCCGTTGCAGTTTTTTCGCGGCACCGAAGTGCAGTGCATGAACCCCAACTGGGTGTTGCTGGGCATACAACCGGAAGAATTCATCCGCATAGAAATGACCGTCAAGGAGCCGGGTCTTGAAATGCGCACCCGGGCCACCAGTCTCGATGCCAGCTTCCGCCAGCAGAATGAAAAATCCATCGACGCCTACGAAGACTTATTGCTGGACGTATTAAAAGGCGACCGCTCGTTATTTCTGCGCTTCGATGAAGTAGAATATGCGTGGCGCATCGTCGATCCTATCCTGCAAACCTGGGCGATAGAACGTGACTATATCGTCACCTATCCCGCCGGTTCCTGGGGGCCGGAAGACAGCCGCCGCTTATTCGACAAAGAAAGCCAATCCTGGCGCAGCTCATTAACCCCGGAGTGTAACTGAATGCAAACAAACAGCCGCTGGCATTATCTGGAGACCGCAAATCAGGTAGCAGAAGCCGCCTGCCAACAAATTCTCAACGCCGCCGACTCGGCTATTACCGAACGCGGTAAATTCAAGCTGGTCTTAGCCGGGGGCGGCACTCCGGAAAAAGTCTATCGCCTGCTTGCCGAAGCCAATGCCGATTGGGCTAACTGGACTATATATTACGGCGATGAACGCTGCTTGCCTGCCGATCATCAAGACAGGAACAGCCTGATGGCTAGCCAAGTTTTACTCGATAAAGTGGCTATTCCGGCGAAGCAAATATTTACCATGCCCGCCGAACTGGGGCCGGAAGTGGCTGCCGACCGCTATAAACTCGCGGTCAGCAAAGCAGGAACCTTCGATATGGTATTGCTGGGCATGGGCGAAGACGGCCATACCGCCAGCTTGTTTCCCGGCCACCAACATCAGCAGGATGAACTGGTGCATGCCGTTTACAACTCGCCAAAACCGCCGCCGGAGCGCGTTTCAATCAGCGCCAGAGCGTTAAGCAACACAAGGGAACTGATCTTTTTGATCACCGGCGCGAATAAGCAGGAAGCCGTCAGTCAGTGGCGTTCAGGCGCGGATTTGCCGGTTGCAACGATAGTTCCTGAAAATCCTATCGATATTTATATTGATAGCGATGCGTTTAAGCCGCAGGAGGGGCAATCCCCATCATACGCGCCAACTTAAGAAAAAATGAGTAACAAATAAAATGTTAATCGAGTAGGGCGCGCCTTTCCGCAATCCACGCAATCTCTGGCACACGGCGCGCCCTACAGCAGTGAGAACTTTGCAGTGCCCAGGCTACCACCGGTACTCGAAAGTCGCCGACAGCGTATGCCAATCGTCGCTCTTGGCCAGTTCGGCGTTGTAAGCCACATTCAGTTGCGCCGTTTCGCTAAAGCGCGTTACCAGATCGGCGCCGACCGCAGCGCGACTGCGGTCGAGTTGCGGGCCGTTGACGCGGTAAACGGCGGCAGGCGCGGCGGCAAAATCGGCTGCCAGCCGCGAAACCCGGTCGCCATGCTCATACACCCAGGCGGCATGGAGCGAAGGCTGTATCGACATACCCCACCCGGCTTTTACAACCTGGCTCAACCGCGCTCCTAACAGCGTCCTGAACGAGTCTTCATCGGCTTCGCGCACTTTCAGGTTCGCCAGGTTCGAACCGGTTTCGGTGAAATTGTTCCGGTTCAGGTGCAAGTATTGCATGCCTGCATAGGGCGTCAGCGTGGCGGTTTCCAGCAGCGCAATATTGCGGCCCGCTTCCAGCGCTGTGCCGGCGGTGGAGCTACCGTAATTTGCAGAGGCGCTGTCCGAAAGCACCGTGCGGCGCGAGCCGGTCTGATGAAAACCCGCGCCCAGCGTACCCTTGACGTAGTTGCCGTCACGATGCCATTTGCCATAGCCGGATAGCTGATAGCTGTCCATGTCCAGATTGGCGGTCACCGCATCGACATTGCTGCGGACATAGCTGGCCGCTACGCCGAGCACCGCCCGGTCGCCGAGTCGGGTGTCCGCGCCCAAAGCGAACCCGCCGCTGTGGTTGTCGGCGCGGTCGGCATTGCCGTCGCTATCCAGTCCGCCGAAACCGCCCAGCCCTTTCAGCCAGAAGTTCCAGCCGTGCGAATGCTCGCCATCGGCATCGTCCAAGCGGCTTAACAGCAGGCTGTTGAACTGCGTTCCCAGCCGCCGCGCCATAGACTGTCCGTGCGTGTGCTGCTCGCCGCTCAGGCTGCCAAGCACGGCGGGCAATTGCGCCGCGCTCAGCGTGTCGAGATAGTTGACCAGCCCGGTGGCTCCCCAGGCGGCATATTGGGCGTCCGCCATCAAGGCCGCCGAGCGCTGGTTATGGGTCAGCGCGAACGGTACAAAACTGCCTTGAT
>JADHTX010000215.1 GCA_016784875.1 Methylobacter sp. | reverse complement strand
TTGGGCAACAGCTTTTCGTTGCCCAACATTTTGGTATCCGGTGATGGAATGTCCGTGGTCAAATCCAAAATCTGCCGCCATATTGAATCATCGTAATGTTGGGCATAAAAAGCATGCCCAACCTACAGGACTGATTATTTGAAAGAGACGATTGATAAAAACGGACAGCTGGTTCTATTGTCTGCGAAGCAAGCTCGACTCAAATCCGGTATTGTTATCTTTAAACACCGAACGGTTGCCAATGAAGTCTTGTATAAGCATTTGCAGGAAAACGGCGTGGTTTGCGCCTTGCGTGGCGGTGGCATCCGCTTTTCGCCGCATTTTTACAATTCGCTTGAGGAAATCGACCGGGCGCTGGGTTTGGTATCAAGTGTAGCGGTAATGGAATGGCCTTAGCAATAAAAACACGGATTCCTAAGCTCCAAAGAATAATATTAGCTCCGACTTAAGGCGGAAAATCTGCCAGATTTAACCATTCGGCAAGCTAAACTTCCGATTAAGTCGGTAGCCATTATATTTTAGTACATAAATGTCGGGCATAAATAAAGTGTCCGACTTTGAAAGCTTTTTTACTTCTGATCGGAGCAAAAGGATAAACATCCTCTTGCCCCTTACGATTCGGAAGGGATGTTGGTATTGTTAAATTGAGCCAAGCACATAATGCCGATGCCGCAAATTGCACCAAAAAAGCAACCAATTATAAATGTGATCATGGAAATTTCTCCTGCTCTAGTTATCGAATTATTTCAATTAAGAAGTTACACTCAAAATTTGACAATTTTATGACAAAAGCATAAAAATTTTAACTTTGCTTGAAATCAAAGCCAAAATCAGGAGGGCAGACTCATTCTTGTTGTGATCACCTAGAGCCATACCTCGCTAACCTTCAACCTAAAAATCAGTTGAGCATTTCAAATCCCGTTTGCCCGGCGCTTGTCGAATGGGGTGAGAGCGGGGAATGTTCACCAAATGAGTGATTGCCTGGAATCCGTTCATGCTTCGACAAGCTCAGCACGAACGGATTCCACGCGCACCAACTGATTTTTTTATATTCAAGCAGAAAGAAGTCAGTTTTGATCGATAGTAAAAACAGATGCTTCCAATAATTTGACATTCAGAATCTGCCCTACTCTATGTACTATAATAAACGTCTAACTCTAACATCTGCTATATATAGACGCTTTGCTAATAATAACGTCATTACTCGTTCAAATTCAACATACGCAATTAAAGCTTCTTTTTTCATTAGCTCCAGATTACCTAACGATATTCCATAAACTACCGAAGGCTGGGTAGTGATAATTGAAGCTGTACGCGGTTGGTTTAAAATCACTCCGATTTCACCTACAAATAATCCAGTACTTATTCTTTGCAGATAAATTCGTTTTCCAGTATCTAACTCGTAAAACACATCCAAGCGTCCAGATTCAATGAAATATATGTTTTCAGCCGTGTCTCCTTGACAAATTAAATAATAATCAGATGGTAACTCCTTCTTTTCAAAGTAACTTTTTATTATACTGATTTCCGTATCATTGACTCCTGATTCGACTAAAACCTCATTAAAAGTTAAAAATATATTATCTTTTTTTAATGCCGCTAAAACTTCATTTTCGCACCAGTCTAAACCATGATTTATTTCTGGAAAATATTTCAATAAATCGCTTTCTGTCAAATTATTATCTAAAATTGTTTTAATATCATCAGGAACACATGTAAAAATAAGCTGAATGTCGTTCGTTATCGATAATTGCTGTATTTTTTGCAAACTATAAACAGTAGATGAATCCATTCCTGCTACCTGCCTCCAATCCAATAAAATATATTTCAGTTTGGGCCGTTCAGTAGAATCAATACGTTCCTTTAATTGAACGCACAACTTGTTTGCAGTTCCAAAAAAAATATAACCTGTTAGCATAATAATATTTATTTGGCTGCCATGCTCAATAAGTAACTGTTGCTGAATTTCTCCACGCTGATTGCTACTTTGTAATTCACTGCCAGATAATGAGTTTTTTATAATACTAACCCTGCTAAAATTAATAGAAAACGAGATTAAAGATATTACAACCCCAACAGCCACCGCTTGCATGAAACCACTGATGATAATAATGCTCATCACTAACAGCACGATAGCATAATCAGCTTTACTTAATTTAAACCACACGCTATAAACCCAGTCATATAGAAAATCAATTCCTATATAAATCAAGAAACCACCAATGATAAAATTTGGCAATAGGTTTAATGTCGGCAAACAAAAAAACAAAACAATTATTGTAGCCAGTACGCTGAATAACCCTAAACTTCGATGAATGATATTCATTCTGTAGCTTAATGATGTCATGTCAACCGTAGAAAATCCGACAGTTGCACCGCATAACCCAGAAAATATATTGGCAATACCTGTCACTTTAAGGGATTTATTTAAATCAATATCCTGTTTTGTTAATATTTCAATAGCATTTATATTGAGCAAAAAAGCTATGGTTGACACAAATATTAATGCAGGAACACCACGACTAATCTGTCCAAAGACAAACAGCCAATCAACAGTATCTATATTAAATAGAGCTAAGTTTATGGCATTTACCTCTGGAATGGGTCCTAATAACCAACCTTGCATTCTAATTTCTTCAATAGAAATACCTTGTATGATTATTGTCGAATAAAAAACACCAACTGCCGCAGCAACAATCATGGGTAATAAAAATATATTTTTATAGCGTTTAAGTATAAAAAATAAAACCAGTCCTAGAATAACTCCAGATAACCATTTTATTAAGTAATTATTGTCAAACAAATTAGCTAAGGAGAAATTTTCATGCCCTCCTAAAATTAATTCAATTCCTCCCTGTACCAGGGTCCATCCAGTACCCGCTAAAAATCCAGAAATTACGGGATAAGGCATATACCTAACTAAGTCACCTAATTTGAATTGCCCTAGGAAATAAAAAAACAAACCGTTAATTAAAGTCGTTACAACAATGACACTGGTTATAACTACAAATAAATCATTGTTACTTAAATCTGGATTAGTCAGTATTACACTATTAATTATAGCCATCAAAACAATTGCCGGAGCTTCTTGAATAGAGCTTATACTGCCCATCAGTGAGCTATATATCGTAATCAATACGCTCAGCACAATGAACCCCATTAGCATCATGCTAATACCGGAACCTAGAAAAGGGGCTAATTTACCCGAAAAAATAAGCGCTGCTATAGAAATTGCGAAAAAGGTCAGTATAAACCCAATAAAAAGTCCGCCAAATATAATGGATAGCCATGATGAATCGTCTAAATTAAACTTATCTTTCAAATGTAACCCCTGTCAATTCTAATTTAGACCTTCATGCATTAAAGAAACATAAATTATGGTTGAATTTTTAATGTTTCGTAGTAATTATTCAGACCCTCTAAGCAAAGGAAGTCTTTATACTGGAGTTCCTGCGCCAAATAAACCCAAGGCGATTCATGCACAGTGGCGTTAATGGGTTAATATCTACGATGCGGAGTCTGTTGTGTGCAATGCCCACTGGCACTGACTGTTTCAAAATAAGCGTGTTTGGTATTGGTTTAACGAATACCGGAATTTTTCTGGTCAGCACACTCCACATCAACGGCTTCAAAGAGCGGATTCGTCATTCTCATGTTGCGGGGACTTGTCTTCTTCGTTGCTGTCAGTCTTGTCCCAAGGTAGGTCACTATTGGGTGGTCGTGAACTATTCCGCAATGTTTGTCTCAACCGCCCCCTCGCTTCTTTTCAGCCTTAGAGCAATTTAATGGATAATCGACGATGAGCGTCCTATGGCAACTCCAGCAACTCTTCTTCCGTTGGTTGCATCAGATCATAGTCGCTTAATTTCACTGGGATTAATGTTTAACCGTCCATCCTTCGACAAGCTCAGGACGAACGGTTAAGCCTTGCCTATTGTCCCGTCTTAAGTCGGTAGCCTAACTTTTTTAAATCACTTCCCCAACAACGCCAAGTATTCATCTTCACTAATCACCCGAACTCCCTTTTCCGTGGCAGCAGCGATTTTTGCCGCACCCACATCAGACCCCGTAACCAGAAAATCGGTTTTCCCACTAACCGAGCTACCCACTTTTGCCCCAAAACGTTTGGCTTCCTTGCTCATGTCATCACGCTTGCCATGAACCATGGCGCCGGTAAAGACGATGGTTTTACCGGAAATCGGGCTGATATTTTGCTGCTGTTCGGCGATTAACGGCGTTTGGATCAAATTAAAACCCAGTTGATAGATTTGTATGAAATCAGCTTCGATTTTTTCTAAACATTCAACTACGGCAGCACTGGTTTTCTCGGCAAAACCTTCGATATTAATCACCTCTTCAACACTCAATTTGAAAATATCCAGCAGATGATGGTGTTGCAGCAGGCGTTCGCAATTGCCCAGCCCCATTCTATGAATACCGAAGGCACCCAGAAAACGCCAGTCCTCTATGGCTTCGGTTCGACTGCGCTGCAATTGATCCAGCAGGTTTTGCGCGGTTTTGTCGCCAAAGCCCATGTCCTGTAATTGTTGCATGTCCAGTTGATAAACGGCATAAACCGAATTGATGCCTGAAGCGTGGAGTTTTTCTACGGTTTTTTGTCCGAATCCGTCAACATTTGCCAAGGTTTTAAAAAAATGCTCGATGGTGTTTTCAATTTGTGCGGGGCATTTTGTGGTATTAAGACAATAAAGATAATCACTGTCCCAAACCAGCTCACTGCCGCAACTGGGACAATGTTCGGGGATCTGAGGCGTTTTCGAAGTAATGACCCGCTCGATTTTGGGGATCACCAAGCCTGAGCGCGTTAATTCAATCAAAGTGCCTTCTCCGATACCCAGTTCTTTAACCATACCGTAATGATGCGCCGTCGCTCGGGAAATGACCGCTCCGCTGAGTTTGGTCGGCGTCAGCTCGGCAACCGGATTAACCCGACCGGAACGGGAGGTTTGCGGGGTAACGTTCAACACGATTACTTCGGCGGTTTCGACATTGCTTTTATAGGCAATCTGCCAGCGATGGTGGTGACGCGTTGCGCCTAGGTACTGTTTCAACGGTTCATTATCGATCAGCTCGAAAACAACGCCATCCACATCATAATCGACCAGCGTGTAGACGGTTTCGATGACATGATCGAAATCGCTTAAAACGTCGGCAGCAGTGCCTTGCCAATCGGGCAATTGGGCGAACGGAAAGAAAACCGCCGCATGGTTTTGTATGGCTTCTAAAGCATGTTGTTCCAGGTCTTTCTCTTTGATGATGCTGGCCTGAAAGTTCCGGGAGTTTTCAAAATAATCGGCCAAGTGGCTATTGAAATAAGTTTGGCTGACTACGATTTCACCTGCACCCTGCCCTCGCTCGCCATTGCCGCCGACTTTCAAGCCTCGCTCGAAAACACGGCTAATGTCGGTGCCTTTACGCCCGTCGCCGCGTGTGTACAGCATCTTTCCGTCATCGTAAGCCGCATAGCCGTCCAGCTTTGGCGTAGCCCGGATCATCAGGGTAGAAAAATCGACATTATTTTCATCTGCGGCTTTTTCCAGACGGGACAGCCATTTTTCGATGCCGCTTTGGGAATAGGACTTTTCGGTCGAGAGCATAGGCTCCGGCAACGCAACGGTCTTACCGACAAAACCGACTTCAGGTTCGACGGTTTCTAAATAGGGGTGCTGCGGATGACGTTTTTGCAGCTCCGCCAGAAAAACAAAATCATAATCCGCATCGGAAATAAGCGGTTCGCCGCCTCGATATAACGCATTGCACACCTGCAAAAACTCAAACAGTTGCTCGTCGGTCAGTTGTTGAGGATCGGCCTGTGTAGCGATTCGAGCGATATGCTCAGGAGATAGACCGGTAAGGTCGGCTTGTTTTAGAAGCTGTAACTGGGTATTAGTGAGGGATGGCATTTAATTATTCTGGAGCAGCAGGTGGATACAAGTGGTTTGGCCTGTCTTGTAGGCTATGCATTGTTGGCTACCCTTTAGGTATTCAATGGTACTCGCACTGCGTACCCTACGAGGCTAAACTTTTGAATTAGCTGAAAATTTTAAACAGAAGGGGAGCGAATTAAAACCAATCGTCTGTTTTACCAGCGTGAATTCGCCTTGAATCTTCTCAAATCGGGCATCAATTTTTAGTTCCAATCCTATATCTCGTATTGTTTAGGAACGCAACGCTGCTGGAGCGTCCCGGACTGCGTTCCCACGCCGGAGCGCTCATCGTTATACACAAGTATCCAAGTAACTCGTCATACCCGCCGGGAAGCGGGTATCCAGCGCCAAGGATGGCAAGCTACATACGTCCATGTAGCCTGGATTCCGGCAATCCCTGCCGGAATGACGGTGTCC
>JADHTX010000214.1 GCA_016784875.1 Methylobacter sp. | reverse complement strand
CAATTCGATCAACCTACCAGCGATTTGGCTTCCGCATTGAACAGTTTTGCGGAGAAAACGGGCATGGAATTAAGCTATCCTGCTTCTTTGGTGGCAGGATCGAAAGCCAAGCCGCTTAAAGGCAACTACAGCGTACAAGAAGGCTTGAACGAATTGTTACGGGGAACCGACCTAACCTATCGCTTGACGGGAAGCGGCATAACCCTGCAAAAAATGGCCGATGCTAAGCCGTCACCGGATACTACCACGCTGCAAGTCATGACGGTGACCGGTGAGAGTAAATACGATGCTACCGATCCTTATGACAAGCATTATGCGGTTCCCAATTCCAGCTTTGCGACCAAAACCGACACGCCGATTATGGAAACGCCGCTGAATATTCAAGTACTTCCGAAAGCGGTGCTTGATGATCAACAATCAATCAAATTAGATCAAGCGGTGAAATTAGTCAGCGGTGTGACTACCGGGCAAGGTGCAGGCGGTCTTTCCGATCAGGTTACCATTCGCGGTTTTTTCAACTTCAACTACTTTCGCAATGGCATGCGCATTGATACCAGTGGTGACGCTGATGGAACGAGAGCTATGGCGAATGTGCAAAGTCTTGAAGTTCTAAAAGGGCCTGCGGCTATGCTGTACGGACGGGTCGAACCGGGCGGGATGGTTAATGTCGTCACCAAGAAACCATTGGAGAATGCGTATTATTCGATACAACAACAAGCCGGATCCTATGATTTCTATCGTACCAGCGTTGATGCAACGGGACCGTTGACTGACAACAAAGATCTGTTGTATCGGATAAATGTTTCTTACGAAAACAGCGGTTCGTTTCGTCAGTTTGTCGATTCCGAAAAAGTGTTTGTTGCGCCTGTTTTGCAATGGAACATCAGTCCTCAGACGCAAGCGATTCTGGAGATGGAATACCGGCACGAAAATAATAGTTACGACCCTAGCGCAGGCGCTGTAATCATTGATGGAAGAAATGCAGACGGTACTTGGATCAACCCACGCTTAGCGAAGATTCCTCGTGATAGAAATTTGATGGAGCCCGACAATAAAAATCCTCTCGATAATGAATTTATCGGTTTTAGTGTGAATCATAAATTCAATGACGACTGGGTTTTGACTGAGCAACTCGGCATCAATATTCTGGATAAAACCAGAAAGGCGATGAACGGAGGGGCTTTGAATGCCGATAAACGTACGCTGGATAGAACGTTGTTTACCAGTGATTATATTACTAGCGATAGTTATTTCACTACGACCAATTTGACCGGCCATTTCGATACTTGGGGGCTTAAACATACATTGTTGTTTGGCGGAGATTATTATTTATCAGATTATGATTCCCTCGGTTTCAGCAGCACCGTTCCAAGCACTATCGACATTTACAATCCCGTCTATACAGGTCTTCCGCCCGTCAATCCGGCGACGCGCGCTTTCCAGTCTTTTCACCACAGTACGGATCTATGGGGCATCTATTTGCAGGATCAAATTAAATTGCCTTATAACGTTCATGTGATGGGCGGTTTCCGTTATCAAAATGTTGAGCAATACAATTTTAATACCCAAAAGACCGGGCAAAAAGCCGATGCAGTGACACCTCAGGTCGGACTGTTGTGGCAACCTGTCAAATGGCTGAGTCTTTACGGCAATTATGTGGAGAATTTCGGTGCCACCAACGGCCAGGGACAAAACGGTACATTTTTACCGCCGCAAACCGCGCAACAATGGGAAGGAGGTTTTAAAACCTCATTTTTCGATGATAGGTTAAGCACCTCCATTGCTTACTTCAACTTAACCAAGCAAAACATTCCTACGATTGATCCGACAAATACAGCCTTCAGTATTGCAACCGGGGAGGCGCAAAGCCGAGGCGTAGAAGTCGACATTAAAGGCGAAATTTTACCGGGATGGAACGCTATAGCCACCTATGCCTATACCGAAACCGAGGTGCTCAAAGAAAATAATCCAAACAGCATCCCGGTCGGCAGCCCACTTAGGGGGATTCCTAAAAATACATCCACTTTATGGACGACTTACGATTTTCAGCAAGATTATTTGCGTGGCTTTAAGGTAGGCGCAGGGGTGGACTTGTACAGCTCAAGAAAAGCAACTTTCAATTATCAGGATTTTGATTTTGCCGGGTATGGCGTTGTTAACCTGTTGGGGAGTTATACACGGAATGTGGCCAAAACTAAATTAACCCTTCAATTAAACGTCAATAACCTGTTGGATAAGGATTATATCCATGATGGTTTTATTCTCTCCAGCGCCCCCACTAATCAAGTTAGGGCTACCTGGGGGGCGCCAAGGACTTTAATGGGATCGGTGAAAGTCGAGTTTTAACCGGTATAGCCAGTATGTTTCAAGGCAATGCCGGGAAATTTATTTCTCGGCATTGCTGAGCATATGGCATATCTACATTGTCAGTAGTTACCTTAAAGAAAAAATCATGCAACAAGCTCTTGAGGATTTTCTATGCTTAGCGCGATGACGATACCGAAAGTCGATGCCCATCTGGCCAAACTCAAAACGCGTCGTAAACTGTGGCTGGATGTGCATTTATATCTCGGCCTGATTGCCGGTGCAGTATTGGCCGTAGTCGGGCTGACCGGCAGCATTGCTGTTTTTTTTGTGGAATTGCAGGAGGTTTTAAACCCGGAGTTGGCTGTTGTTTCCACGCCGCCTGAACATAGACAAAAGCAACACTCTTTGGATGATATTGTTGCTGCGGCAGAATCGGCTAAGCCGCAAGGCAGTCGTTTTGTTAAAGTTTTTTATCCCCGCAAGTCCGATATTGCCTATAAGTTTGTGTATTTTGTCAGGGATAAAAGCCAAGCGAACAACGGCGACGGCTATTACATTTTTGTCGACCCTTACACGGCTAAGGTCAATGGCATACAGCTTTATTATCCCAAAGACAGATATTGGGGAAGGCCTTTAGTCGGTTTTATCATGCAATTGCACTGGTGTTTATTGCTGGGTGAAAACGGTGCCATCATTAACGGTATTTTGGCGGCGTTATCGATTATATCTATGTTGACCGGCCTGATTGTCTGGTGGCCGCTGACCGGAAAATTCAAACAGGCTTTAACCTTTAAGCGGAATGCCAGTGCCGTGCGTTTTAACTTCGATCTGCATAAATCCGTCGGTTTTTATTTGGCCATTGTGCTGTTGCCGGTGTTATTTTCCGGGGTTTATTTTAATTTGCCGGAGCAGGTGAATATAGTCGTTAAATTGTTTTCGCCGACTAAGCGCCCTAATGCCTTTAGCACTATTCCGCTGGATATTCACAGTCAACCGCCGCAAGTGGGGCAGCAGGCGATTAGCGCCCAGCAAGTGGAAATGATTGTGCAAAAACGTTCTCCCGCCGGTAAGTTATGGATGCTGAATGCGCCGAAGAACAAGCAGGATGTCTACAAGGTAATGAAAAATGACGTGGACGAAATAAGCCGGTTTACCGGTTATCGCGATTTCGCCGTCGACCAATACAGCGGCGAGATACTCAAAGTCTATGATAGAGGCTCCGGCAGCGCTAGTGATGTGTTGCTGGACTGGCAATGGCCGTTGCACAGCGGCTACGCTTTCGGTTGGACGGGGCGGATGTTGGTATTTCTCTCCGGCTTGGCTTGCCCGGTGTTGTATGTGACCGGGGTCATCCGTTGGCTGCAAAAACGAAATGCCCGGAAAAAGATGGCGGCTATGACTGGTGGTTGAGGCAACTATGCTGCATATTTTGATAATGTTTAATAGAACGTGGATGACCGAGATAGGACGGATTTAGGTCCACTCCTACGGTGTATTCCGTTTAACGGCTACCCACTTAAGACGGGACAATAGGCAAGGCTTAACCGTTCGTCCTGAGCTCGTCGAAGCCTGTCATGAGCTTGTCGAATGGGATGGACGGTTAAGCCGTTCATGGTTCGACAGGCTCACCACGAACGGCTTAACCTTTAAACTGTCCCGCCTTAAGTGGGTAGCCCGTTTAACTTAATGGCATTGATTTTTTAGTCTGGGTTAGATCTTTATCCGAGTCATCTGTGCGCCATTTTTCTATGCGCTGCATAATTACACATAAAAGTTAACAACAATACGGTGAAATGATGGATAAAAATCCTTCCCCAATATTTATTCTCTCCTGCGAAAGGTCGGGATCGACAATGCTCCGTTATATTGTTGATACCCACTCAAAGATTGCCTGTCCCAGCCATTTATACCTGGGAAATTTGCTGGAAAACTTAAACCGTATGGTATTTGGAACTATTGCACAGACTCAGGTCGGCTTGGACGAAGAAGCGCAAAAACAGTTTGCAGTCACTGAAACCCGGAACATGGTTAACAATATAATGTTCCGCTATACAGAGGCTAAAGGTAAGCAATTCTGGTGCGAGAAAACGCCGATGAATTTGGATTATTTATCCCTATTGGACAGCCATTTTCCGGACGCCAAATATATCTGCCTTTATCGTCATTGCATGGATGTGGTTCATTCCAGCCTTAATTTGAGCAAGTATCGCTTCCTTCCCGAACATGTGCCTTTTGTGCATAAAAATCCTGGGAACATTATTGCCGCCATGACCGAGAATTGGTTGGAAAAAACCGCAAGGCTTTTGGCGTTCGAAGCAGCACATTCGGAGCGTTGCTTCCGCGTTACCTATGAGTCTATTGTCATGCAGCCTGAACAAACGCTAAGGCCTTTGTTCGAATTTTTAGAGGTTGATTGGGAAGACGGATTGGTGGAGAGAGTTTTTCAATCCAGACATGATGTAGGTGAGGGTGACGGTAAAGCGGCTTTATCAAGCACTATTCGGCAAAACTCGGTAGGTAAAGGTTTGGAAGTGCCGCGTTCGGGAATTCCAAATCAATTTTTAAAAGAAATCGACAGATTGCTTGATGAACTGGGCTATGACTCGTTGGATGCTTATTATTCAAATAGTACCCCAATTGTGCCACATAAATTTGAAGCCGATAGAGCTGATGTCGATGCTATCACCGATCTATTTGAAAACCATTTTCAGAATGCAATCGATATGAACAGAGCGCTATATCCGATGCTTGATGGTATGTGGAAAATAATGATTGATGGGCAGACGGACAAGACATGGTGTATAGATTTTTCGAATCAAAAAGGAGTGATTAAGCGGGATGATTTAATAGCGGATTTTAAGCTTTCCCTTTCAGGAGCTTTGCTGATGGACATGGTCAATGGCCGCAGAGATGCGATAGAGGCTTTTATAAGGGGGGAGATTCAAACAGATGGAATCAACGACGAAACACTGTTAATTAGTTTTGGGCGCTTACTTTTCTCCTGAGTTTTAGATGGGGTGCCTGATATTAGGAATTTTCTAAGACAACGAAAATATTCGGCTTTGAGGAAATGCTTTTTGCTCTGGCTGGAAACTTGAATAAGAGGACATGAATAATGGAAAACATAAATGATCATCCGGTATCGGGCAAGCAACCGATTTTTATTCTGTCTTGTGCCCGTTCCGGGTCAACTATGCTGCGTTGTATTATCGATACGCATCCTAATTTGTGCAGTCCCAGTCATTTACACTTAGGTCCTCTATGCACCGATTTATACAAAACGGCGTATTTTTCCTTGGGGCAATTGCCGGAAATAACGACTGAAGAGCAGAGGGAGCAATTGGCGATTAAAGAAACCCGGCGCGTGGTCAATGATTTATTAGATCGTTACGCACTGGGGAAAGGCAAAAAAAACTGGTGCGAAAAATCAACTATTAATATTGAGTATTTGGATATTTTGGTAAAAGTTTTTCCAGATGCCAGCTATATCTGTTTATTTCGAAATTGCCTGGATGTTGTACATTCCTGTATTAAAATCAGCCCCTTTGGTTATATGCCCGAATTAGCTCCTTATATACGTAAACGGCCGGGTAATTTTGTTGCGGCGATGATTGATAACTGGTTGGAGCGGAGTAATTTGCTGATAGCATTCGAACTGGCTCATGCCGGTCAGTGCTTCAGGGTTAACTATGAGTCCTTGGTTCAGCAACCTGAACATGTCCTGTCGAAACTGTTTGATTTTTTGGGGGAATCCTGGGATGAAAAGTTGATTGATTCGGTTTTTCAAGTTCCTCATGACTTGGGCGACGGTGATCCAAAAGTGTGGTTTTCCGGCAGAATTAATAAAGATTCTGTCGGCAACGGGACAACCATTCCATTGGCGGCCATTCCTGAGGAACTGATCCCGGATATTGATACCTTGCATCAAAAGTTAGGGTATCTAACGCTGGATTCTTTATACGCCGAACGGCCAGAAAAAGACGAAAGTACGGATCAATTGTTGGATTTGGATGATTTTTTTCGGAATCGGCTTATGCAGCAAGCCTCGGCAAAGATTGATAAGTTCACTCGGCTGCGTGGTGTTTGTAAATT
>JADHTX010000213.1 GCA_016784875.1 Methylobacter sp. | reverse complement strand
TGGAGGAGCCAATCAGCAGGTCATACAGATGCTTGAACAAATACATGCCGAAGGCGGTGACGGCACTGAATTTATTAATCAGGCAAAAGACAAAAACTCAACCAGTCGCTTAATGGGTTTCGGTCATCGCGTTTATAAAAATTTCGACCCGCGCGCCATGGTATTAAAAAAACAATGCGATAAGTTATTAAACAAAGCGGGCGTTAGCGATCCTTTGTTCGATATTGCCCGTCGACTGGAAGAAATCGCCTTAAAAGACGACTATTTCATTTCCAGGAAACTCTACCCCAATGTCGATTTTTATTCCGGGCTGATTCTCCGCGCCGCCGGCATACCCACCAATATGTTCACTGTGCTATTTGCGATGGGCCGAATGCCGGGCTGGTTAGCGCACTGGAGAGAAATGCTGCACGGCGAGCAAGTGATCATCACCCGCCCTCGCCAGATATATGTGGGCGAGCCGTTACGGCACTATCAAAATATCGATCAACGGCCTTGATGCCGTGGAAAGCTGAAAAATGGTAACTGTTCAGTGCCATCAAATAGGATGGAACTCAGATGACACAGATGAATATGATGAACACAGATAATTCAATAAAAATCTTTACCCATCATACTTATCCGCGTCATCCGCGTTGCATTTTCCTAAACACTGAGTTGTGTATATGAACGAACCGACCAACGACATCAGCGCCCAGTTTTACGCTACACAACTGGGCGTTTACGATGAAATGGTTGCCCAAGACCATAAGGTGCTGCCTCATTGGGAGCGCTTTATGGACACCATTGCCTCGCTGGGTAGCGAACAACTGGAATTGCGCCGCCGTGAAGCCCAACGCCTGTTGCGGGAAAACGGCGTTACCTACAATGTCTACGGCGATGCGCAAAAGCTCATCCGGCCCTGGAAATTGGATCCGGTTCCGCTACTGATCGACAGTGACGAATGGTCGTTTATCGAAGCCGGTCTTAAACAACGCGCCGAACTGCTCGACCTGATTTTAAAAGACATCTACGGCAAGCAACAGCTGTTAAAAAAAGGCCTGTTACCCACTGAACTGGTGTTGGGGCACGACGGCTTCCTGCACCCTTGCGTGGGCGCGCTGCCCGACCTTAAACACCAACTCATTGTTTATTCAGCCAACCTCGCCAGAGGTCCTAATGGCCGCATGTGGGTATTGGATGACCGTAGCCAAGCCCCTTCCGGCGTCGGCTATGCCCTGGAAAACCGCACCGTGATGACGCGGGTAGTCCCTGATATTTTTCAGGATATGCAAGTGCATCGGCTTTCCGGTTTTTTTAAAGGATTGCGCAAGGCGCTGGCCGATATTGCGCCGCATAACAAAGAAGACCCGAGAATTGTCATATTGACGCCCGGTTCGCTTAATGAAACCTATTTTGAACATGCCTATTTGTCGTCTTATCTGGGGTTTTCCCTGGTTCAGGGCGACGACCTGACGGTGCGCGACGGCCGCGTCTGGCTCAAGTCGCTGGACGGTCTGCAACCGGTCGACGTCATTTTGCGCCGTGTTGACGATTCATTTTGCGATCCGTTAGCATTGCGTAGCGCTTCCCTATTAGGTGTGGCAGGACTGCTGGAAGCCGTGCGCCGAAACAATGTAGCGATTGCCAATCCATTGGGAAGCAGCGTTCTGGAAAACCCGGGACTATTGGCATTTTTACCCCGATTATCGCGATATTTTTTAAATCAGGAATTGCAACTGCCTTCGGTTGCTACGTGGTGGTGCGGTCAGCGCCGCGAACGGGATTTTGTGCTGCAAAACCTCGATCAACTGCTGATAAAACCGATCAATCGCGCTCCCGGTAACCATGCACTTTTTGGCGGCCTGTTAAGCGCTAAGGAAAAAGAACTTTTACGCGCTGCCATCATTGCCAAGCCGCATGCTTATGTCGGCCAGGAGTATATGAGTTTTTCTACCGTTCCCGCCTTTATCGACCACCGTATTGAGCCGAGATTTTCGGTATTACGCGGCTTTGCCGTTGCCGGCGGCGACGGCTATCAAGTGATGCCGGGCGGCTTAACGAGGGTTGCCAGTCGGCAAGACGATTTTATTGTGTCGAATCAAGCCGGAGGAATCAGTAAAGACACCTGGGTGTTAGCCGACAAGCCGGATCAACAAGTCAATTGGTGGACCCAGTCCAGCCGGGATGTGATCTTAGCAGCGGTTACAGAACCTTTAACCAGCCGCGCAGCAAATAATCTGTTTTGGGTCGGCAGGTATTTGGAACGCATCAAAGCAGCTACCCGCTTGATGCGCACAATATTATTCAAGTTAACGGAAAACCGGGAGTTTAACGATCCGCTGGATGGCCAATGCCTCAACGAATTATTATGCGCCATAACCCAAGTCACCGGCACCTATCCGGGATTCATTCAAAATAATGCGTCGGTGTTAAAAGAACCTCAAGATGAATTACTGGCCTTAGCTAAAAACAGCCGACGCGCCGGAACGCTGGCGACTACCATACAAACTTTTGCACAAACCGCGTTCAGTATCCGCGATGTCTGGTCTCAGGATACCTGGCGTTGCGTGGATAATATCCAGCGGCGCTGGAAGCAGCGCGTGGTGGATAGCGATTGCGACCTGGAACAACTGCAAAAACACCTGGACGATTTAGTTACCGGCTTTGTCGCATTTATCGGTTTGACCACGGAAAGCATGACCCGCGAAACCGGTTGGCTAATGCTGGATAGCGGTCGTCGCCTGGAACACGCCCTGACCTTAGTGGCTTTGTTGCGCGCCACCGTGGTGCAGCGCCATGAGACGGACTTGCAAAACCAGCTGCTGGAAGCGATTTTGGAAGCGACCGACAGCTTGAGCATTTACCGACGTCGCTACCGTTCATTTATAAAGCTGCCGATGGTATTGGAATTACTGTTGTTGGATGAAACCCATCCCAGATCATTAGCTTATCAGTTGCATCAATTGTCCTCCCATATCAACGCGTTACCGAGAGATCGAGGTAATGGGCAATTAAGTGAAGAAGAGCGTTTGATACTCAGAGCCTACACCGATTTACGTTTAGTCAAAGTGTCCGAGTTGGTTAAAGTCGATGAAGACGCCGTTGTTTACAGTGAGCTGGAAAGCATTTTATCGGCGATGACCGAGAGATTATGGCGGCTATATGAAGTGCTTGCCCAAGCCTATTTCAGCCATTCGCAAATGCCGCAGCTGATGACACCGACGCAACCGGAGGATGAACTGTGAAATATCGCATCACCCACAGCACCCTCTACCAATACAGTCAATTGGTCGGCTTATGCCAAAATGAAGCGAGATTACAACCCCGTGATTTCTGGCGTCAACAATGCCAAAGCAGTCGCTTCGACATTAGCCCGGAACCCGATGATTTCCAGGAACGCAGGGACTTTTTCGGTAACCGTGTCGCTTATTTTGCCATACAACAAGCGCATCAACGCTTAATGGTCACCGCAGTAAGTGAAGTCACGGTTTTTCCCAAGCAAAACGCCGACGATTTGGCTAATTCGCTAACTTGGGAGCAAGCGCGTTCCAAGTTGCAGGAACCTCCCGTGCAAAACCAGGATCAACGACAGGATTTTTCCGATGAACTGCTGGAGGCCAAACTGTATCTGCTGGACTCGCCGCTAGTAACCGCCGGTTCCGAACTGGCCGACTACGCGCAAAGATCATTTTTGCCCAATCGGCCATTAGTGCAAGTGGTGGCCGATTTGATGCAACGCATCCATGTCGACTTTACATACGACCCGAGCTTTACCACAATTGCGACGCCGTTAGCTGAGGTACTTCAATTTCGCCGTGGCGTATGCCAGGATTTTGCCCATCTGGCAATCGGTTGCCTGCGTTCCTTTGGCATTGCCGCACGCTACGTCAGCGGTTATGTGGAAACACAGCCATTGCCGGGCAAGCAACGCCTGGTCGGGGCCGATGCATCGCATGCCTGGTTTGCTGTCTATGTGCCGGGTAACGGCTGGCTGGATTTCGACCCCACCAATAATAACCTGCCCTTCGACCAACATATCACTTTGGCTTGGGGACGCGATTACACGGATGTCACACCATTGAAGGGTATCGCGTTCGGCGGCGGACAACATACTTTGTCGGTATCGGTGGATGTGCTTAGATTGGAATAAGCCTAAATTCCGAGTTAGCCACCGATTCATTATTTCCGCGCAGAACGAGGGAACCCTAAACGGAAGGAGGTTATTTTTGGCGAACAAAGCGATTGCTTGCATCATTAAATGGCATTTCCTTCGGCTTATAGTGGCTTTCATGGACAAACTGATTTTTCCAGGATAATTCGACAACCGGCGACTTTGAGCGACATGGACGTTACTGTCACTTTATTGCATAATGCCCCTAAAGTTTTTTAACCCTAACTAATAAACGTTTTTATGACTTATTGTATTGCTGCTTCTATAAACGAAGGCCTTATTCTGGTTTCCGATTCAAGGACCAATGCAGGCATTGATAATGTCAGTACCTACGGTAAAATGCATGCATTTGATACCACCGAAGACCGCAAGATTGTATTGCTGTGCGCCGGCAACCTTGCCACCACGCAAGCCGTTTTGGAACAGCTGCACCGCGATAAAATTAAAGACGCTGAGATCAATATCAATAATGTGGAATGCTTATCCGAGGCGGCAGCTTACTTGGGCCATGTCAGTGTCGAAAAACAAAAGCAGCATATCAATCCCGAAGGACAATCGGCATTTAACCCCTCGGCCAGTTTTATCTTGGCCGGTCAAATCGGCGACGAACCGCATGGCGCTTTTATGGTGTATGCGGAAGGCAACAGCATAACCAGTTCGGCCAATACGCCGTTTTTGCAAATCGGCGAGAGCAAATACGGCAAGCCGATTCTGGATCGATTTCTTAAATTAGACACCCCCATAGATGAAGCGGCTCGCTGCTGCTTGGTGTCAATGGATTCAACCATTCGCAGTAACGCCAGCGTCGGGCCGCCGGTAGAAATGCTCATTTACCGCAAAGACAGTTTTAAGTTTGACGAGTATTACAGCTTTGACGGCGATGACGATTATTTGTTGCAACTTAGACGCAGTTGGGAAAACAAGCTCCGGGAAGCGATAGGCGCATTGCCTGTGCTCAGCAAAGCCGCTGCTAAGACTATGCGGATTGATTTGTAGATTTCGAAGCAGAGGCTCGTACCAAAACCGAAGTGAGTAAAACGACACACAGGGTCCTCTTCTCCTGCGAGAGAGCATTACAAAATGTTGTTTTACAAGCTCCGTCTTTATTTTGTAGGGATACACAAGCAAATTGACCGGGTCTTCCAGATGATCAAAATTCAAGTCGATCTTTTTTACGCGGCAACACCACAGTGATGTGTCAACACTTTTCCGGACACAAAGTTAAGCAGATTTTAGCTGCATTTCGAAATCAATGGCAAATCAATAGGTCAATCAATGGTGACAATCGATGGGGTCAGATTAAATTGATATTTCAATCCAACCTGACCCCAATACTGCTACCGCAAATGAAATTAATCTATAAATTACAATCAGATGCGCAAAAAATAAGATAAAGAGCAGACTACTATTCTACTCCCATCTCACTCTAAAACCGTTTAACTTTAGAACGGACTATAAAATCGAGTAGCCTTCGCATTTGTTGATCATCCATGGGCGAACCCCGTGCCAGTTGAGTTCTTATGCGTTCAGCCTTTTCCTGCAAGGTTAAAGTACAAGGCACTTGATATAAACCGTTTCGCCGCACTTCGTGGATAAGATACTCAGCAGGATTGAGCCTTGGCGAGTAGCTGGGTGTATGCCAAAAGCTAAGGGTAAATTCCGGTAATTCCACCTGTTGTGCGATTTCGGTAAGCCACTGTTGTACACTCGCTTCCATTTTTTTGCCGTGAATTTTGGCGTTGTCGAGCAAGAAAGTTAAATGGCTGAAGCCTTCTTGCAGATAAATCAAGACCGTCTGCACGACGATCCCCACCACCCTTTCAGTCGAGCTTTGTTTCTTAAAGTCAACCCGTGTGCTGCCGCGCTGCACGTCAACGGTCAAAAAACCGTTGAGTTTCTGCCGATGGCGTTCGTCGCTCCAGATTTTAGGCTTGGTGTTTTTTTCGGCCCATGCATAGTGGGTGTAAGGTGTGCTTTGCAAGGCGAATTCATCCAAAGCGATCAGTGCGCTGTCTTCGCTGGGCAGCGCCGTTTTTTTTTAAGTCGGCGATGAATTGGGCCTGTTCCTGGGCGTTGGCGGGACCATAGTCACGATGTGCTTTTTGTAGCCCTCTGTGTCAGGATAGTTGTCGCCTAAACCAAAACAAGAGGCAACCAAAATGGCAACTCGATATAGCCCGGAATTCAAAGACCAAGCGATAGAAAAAACCTTGCAACGCGGCGACAAAACGATACAGAGCATTGCAG
>JADHTX010000212.1 GCA_016784875.1 Methylobacter sp. | reverse complement strand
GGCCAGCGTTCCGTCCCAGGTATTAACCGGTTCCAAACAGGTGTCGCAATTGCCGCAAGGTTGTTCGAGCAGGTCGCCGAAATATCCCAGCAAAGCTTGGCGGCGACAATGCACCTGCTCGCACAAGGCCAGCATTGCATCCAGTTTGTGAAATTCGACACGCTTATGCGCCTCATCGGCATTGGAATCGGCAAGCATCTTCCGTAGCGTGATCACATCTTGCAAACCGTAAGCCATCCAGGCGTTGGCCGGTAAGCCGTCGCGCCCGCCCCGACCGGTTTCCTGGTAATAGGCTTCAACGCTTTTGGGTAAATCCAGATGCGCGACAAAGCGGACATTGGGTTTATCGATGCCCATGCCGAACGCGATAGTCGCCACAATCACCACCCCCTCATCCATTAAAAACCGGTGTTGATGTTTGGCGCGCAAACCGGCGTCCATCCCGGCATGATAGGGTAGGGCGTTGACGCCTTTGGTTCTGAGCCATTCTGCGGTGGCATCGACTTTCTTGCGCGACAGGCAATAGACAATCCCCGCATCACCGGCATGTTCGGCGCGGATAAAATCGATCAGCTGATCGCGGGCATTTTGTTTTTGCACAATCCGGTAACGGATGTTGGGGCGGTCGAAACCGCTAAGATAGAGTTGCGCTTGCTCCAGATTTAGGCGTAACTTGATTTCTTCGCGGGTTTTGTCGTCAGCGGTTGCTGTCAGCGCGATGCGGGGAATGTCGGGGAAACGCTCGTGCAGCAGCGAAAGTTGCAGATAATCGACCCGGAAATCGTGGCCCCATTGGGAAACGCAATGCGCCTCGTCAATCGCAAACAGCGCAATCCGGATGCGCTCGAACAATGCGCCGGTACGCGCCGAAGTCAAACGTTCCGGGGCGATATACAGCAAATCCAGCTCGTCGTTAAGCAGTTGCTGCTCGATGCTTCGGGATTCTTCCAGCGATAAAGTCGAGTTTAAAAAAGCGGCCTTAACGCCCAATTGCAGCAAGGCGTTGACTTGATCCTGCATTAACGCGATCAACGGCGAAATCACAATGCCCACGCCGGGACGGATTAGCGACGGAATCTGGTAGCACAACGACTTGCCGCCGCCGGTCGGCATCAACACCAAGGCATCTTGCCCGGCAATCAGCTGCTCGATGACTTGCTGTTGCTGGCCTCTAAATTTATCGTAACCGAAAACGGTTTTGAGGACTTCGATGGGTTTATTATTCATAACACCTTGAATTTAATCGGCCCATATAAACACGGTTTGGCGTCCGCATTATTGGACAATTCACCCTGTTCAGGCATCTGAGCCAGAAGCTCTAAAGGGATTCATTTTACTTTAAACTGAGGTTTATGAATGATTTGATTGTTGAGACAATTTAAGCCGGAGTTAGTAATTCAAAAATGAATCAAGTCAATTATGAATTGATTCATTTTTGAATTACTAACGTTTTCGCGATGCAAACAAAGTGAGTGCGCTTAGCCAACGCAAAACGTTTTGGACGGGGCAGCATGCCTCTTCGACCATACTGTTAATTGTTAGGCTTTGGTGGAGAACTTATTCTCAGGTTAGGGCTAATAATTGAAGACCTGAATTAGTTTTTTCTATATCCTGCTATGCGTAGCCGCTCACACTTGGCTGTTAGTAAAGAAACGACCTAGCTTTCTTTCGTCAGATAGATTTATCTATAGAAAACACCGGATGATCTTGCAAAAATAAAGGACATCAAATGAAACTTCAAACTATTCGTATATCGAACTTCCAATGTTTTGGTCCTGAACCAACTGAAATAGACTTGGAAGATCTAACCTTTCTGATTGGGCCTAACGGTGCTGGTAAGACTGCTGTTTTGCAAGCGCTGTGCCGCTTATTTGCTTTCGATTCAACATTGAAACGTATTCAAAAGACTGACTTCCATGTGCCTCCAACTGAGGGGGAAGCACCAGACGAGCGTAGCTTCTGGATCGAAGCTAATTTTCTGTTGCCGGAATTGTTGGACGATGCCGGAGAGCATCCTACGATACCAACTCACTTTGCTCATATGCGATTGGATGACGCGGATGGTATTCCTCGAGTTCGTTTTCGACTTAATGCGAGCATGGGCCTAGATGGTGATATAGAAGACACCTTGCTATACGTGCTCGACTTGAACACGGACGGTTCGCCCTTGAACACCGCTCCAGTACCGCGCGCCGAACGCAACAACATCCAAGTCCACTATCTGCCAGCAAGACGAGATCCGGCGGATCACATCGCTTTCAGTGCAAACGCCTTACTTGGCCGTCTGCTACGGGCAGTTAATTGGGATGGCGAGCGAACAACAATCAAAAGTCTGACTGACCAGATTAGCAGCAATCTAGCTAATAACTCATCGGTTTCTTCTCTGAGTGCTAAATTGACTGAAACTTGGAAAGGACTACACAAAGGCGGCTATTTTGTTGATCCGTCGATTACTTTTGTGGCGAGCGAAATCGAAGCTCTGTTGCGGCATCTGTCGGTATCGTTTTCTCCAGGTCACGGCGAGCAATTGGTGGATTTCTCACGGCTGAGTGATGGACAAAAATCTATGCTTTACCTGTCGTTGGTTCTTTCGTCTCAAGCCATAGGCCGTGCAGTACTCAACGGAGAAGGCGGAGCATTCAATCCTGACAAACTTAAACCTGCTGTGTTCACAGTCGTTGCCGTGGAGGAGCCGGAAAACAGCCTATCTCCTCACTATCTTGGCCGCATTGTTTCTGCCCTAACAGATTTGGTTAACAATATAGACGCGCAGGCAATCATTGCCACGCACGCACCTTCCATGCTGCGCAGGGTGGAGCCAGAAAGCATTCGCTATTTACGATTGACTGAATCGCGTCAAACGCAGGTAACTCGGATTGAAATGCCGCCTGTCGCGGATGAGTCCTATAAGTTTGTTCGCGAAGCAGTTCAGGCGTTTCCAGAACTGTATTTCTCAAGGTTGGTGGTGCTTGGTGAAGGTGACAGTGAAGAAATTGTGCTTCCTCGTCTACTCAAAGCAAAAGGTGTCCCAGTCGATGAGTGCGCCCTTTCAGTGGTTCCGCTCGGCGGCCGCCATGTTAATCATTTTTGGCGATTACTCACCGTGTTGGAGATACCGTTCATTACTCTCTTGGATCTGGATCTTGCGAGACATCAAGGTGGTTGGGGGCGAGTGCGCAATATCGCCAACCAATTGAAAACCTATTCCTCGGAAGTAACGTTTCCTTCTGTTGGTAAGATAGATGAAATTCCTAAATGGAACAATGATGATTGGAAGCTTTTTGAGGTTGAGAGTAACCCTAAGTATATCAATTACTTGAGTGAGCTTGAGTTTCTTGGTATTTTCTTTTCATCTCCTTTGGATATCGACTTTGCAATGTTGAAGAGTTTTCCGGTAGCCTACGAGTTAGATGAAGCCGATAAGGTCCTTCCAGTGGATGCTAAAATCAAAGCTGTTCTTGGCGACAGCCACCACGGCGTTGATCAGTATACTGAGGAGGAGCAAAAACTCTTCATTACCTATCACAAGCGATTCAAGCTCAAAAGTAAACCTGCCGCCCACATTAATGCGCTTTCAAAGCTTTCCGATGAAGAGCTTTTGGCAAATATGCCGCTTTCTTTGAATCGCCTCGCTGATGCTGTTATTGCTAAGCTAGCGGTGTTGCCTGAATGATCAGGCCAGATGTGTGGCGAACTGCCGATGGCTTGATATTGGAACCTAATGCACTGAGAGCAGCCACCGAACATGAGCGTTGTCTTGCTTTGACTGCTGGCCCAGGTGCGGGAAAGACCGAGATGCTTGCTCAGCGTGCGGACTTCTTGTTGCGCACAGGTACCTGTCGATATCCAATGCGAATTCTTGCCATATCATTCAAGGTCGATGCAAGTCGGAACCTGAAAGAACGAGTAAGGCGACGCTGTGGTGCGGATCTTTCCGCCCGGTTTGATAGCTACACTTTCCACGCTTTTGCCAAGCGAATCATTGATCGCTTTCGTCCTGTACTGACAGGGAATGACGCACTTGATCCAGATTACAAAATGGGTTCTCGCAGGATTACGCGCCGACAAATTGAATTCAACGATCTTGTTCCGCTGGCAATTCAGATTCTAAAAACGTCGCAGGTCGCACGCAACGCAATTCGCAAGACCTATAGCGATGTATTCCTGGACGAATTTCAGGACTGTACCAATCAGCAATACGAGCTGGTTAAGCTGGTGTTTCAAGGCTCCACAATACGCCTGACTGCTGTGGGCGATACCAAACAAAAGATTATGGCGTGGGCTGGTGCATTGGATGGGATCTTCTCGACCTTCGCAGATGACTTTAACGCGGTGCCGTTGAATATGTACCGAAATTTTCGTTCTAAGGACAAACTTTTACGTATGCAGAATGAGATCATTCGAGTCCTAGATCCAGCGTCAATGATGCCGGATGAGCAAATCGCGGGTAACGAAGGGGAAATCTTGGCCTGGGGTTTCGATACCAGCCAACAGGAAGCCGAACACTTAGCCGGCCTAATGGCTGGCTGGATACAGGATGAGGAAATTCCTCATTCAGAAATCGCCGTCTTGGTGTCCAAGCAACCCGATCTTTACACAGATTTGTTGATGGCCGAATTGGAAAAACGAGGCATTCCTTATCGTAATGAACAGCAACTACAAGACCTTTCCGTTGAACCAGTAGCAAGGTTGATTGTGGATTACTTGCTATCACTTTATGGTGCGCGAGAACCTAAAGCGTGGTTGCGCTTGATGGATCAATTGATACCGTTTACCGATGAAACGGAACAAGCCGACATGCGGCAAGACTGGCAACGATTTATTAAATCGGAACGCAAGCAAGTTGAATTACTTGATCTATTGGGTGACAACAGATGGCCAAGCGCTTGGTCATTTGTTGAGAGTTTTCTGAACAGACTCGGCATCAGCAGCTTAACAGCGCTATCGCCAGATTACGAGTCAGCAACTCGGCTAGTCGAGGTAACCCAGGAAACAAAGGCACGGATCGAAGATCAACTCAAAATCGAGCCAGACTTAATAAAGGCTTTGACTAAATTTTCAGATGACCAAGCGGTACGTATTTTGACTATACACAAAAGTAAGGGTTTAGAGTTCGATTCGGTGATTATTTTGGGCGTGGAGAATGAGACGTTCTGGGGTAAAAAAGTTGATGAACGGTGCGCGTTCTTTGTCGGCATGTCGCGTGCAAAACGGCGCTTGGTTCTAACCGCTTGTCAAACACGCTGCACACCTCCTAGTAATCCGCCCCGATGGAGCGAACAACGAACCCAGCATAGAGAGTTTCTTGGCTATGCATTGCCGTTTTTGGAATGACAAGTTTGGTTTGTCGTACAGGTATGAAATTAAGACAAGCCGGTTTCAAAAGGATTTATAACTGTCAATTGACCGTCGAACACTTGGCCATGCTGCAAATCCTCGGAAAATAGCGTCCGGCAATCTGCAAGTAATGCAGCGGCAATAATCAGGCTGTCCCAGTGCGACAGTGAATACCGTTTTGCCAAGTCGATGACTTTACGAATCGTGTGGGCATCTACAGCTACGACTTCGCATAAATCCAATAAGCTTTCGGCTATTTCGTGAGCTTCCGATAATAAGAAACCATGTTTTCTAGTCAAAACGCTAACTGTTTCATTGACTACTTGGCTGCTGATTACCGGCGCACCCTGAATAATTTCAATGGCGCGGGACGATTTATCTTGATCCTGCGATTCGGCGTAAATAAACAGGTTGGTGTCGGCAAAGACTCTAGCGGTCATAGCACTCTTCGCGGTTAAATTTGCCCACTTTGAAGCGACCGCGATATTTCGCCAAAGTGGCTAGTGCATTTTCTCTGCGTATACGCTCATCATCGGCTTGTTTAGCCTTTAAGCTTTCAGCAAAATCCAGTACCTCGGCAGCGGTGTGTTCGGGCAGGGTTTTGACGGTTGCATAAATGCGTTCGGCAATGTTCATTAGATTAGCTCTCCGGTTGGGTTATTATGAAGAAATCCATTCGCGTGGATACAAAACGGTCTGTGTCCATTGATTCATCCTTACTATACCAGATTTAAGAATTGCGCCCTTTTGGATTTGAAGAACAGCCTTGTAGGCAGGAATAAGTCGGTTTGAGTAATAGCGAAAATCGGCGTTTCCGGCACCAACACCCGAACTCGCTCGCCGGAAACGTCCGACCTACCTTGGCATCGATAATGAAAATTCCAAGCCTAGTAGGGTGCGCATCGCGCACCTTTTTAAATGCCGGTGTTACGTAAAGATTTAAAAGGCGCGCGGTGCGCACCTTAGTGTGCCCGGCATGGGCTAAAACTTGTTATCTGAAAGGAGATAACCGGAAGTAGTAACGACAACCGTAGCGAAACGCAAGGGGGAAGCCGCGAGGCCATCCTGAAAGAAGCGCGTAGCAAAAGCACGACCGTAGGAA
>JADHTX010000211.1 GCA_016784875.1 Methylobacter sp. | reverse complement strand
ATTTTTCCATCGCTAATGCCAGTGCATGCCCCCTTCCTAGTAAGGCCTCTATACGATTCAACGGTATTTTGCTGTCATGCCATATTGATAACATATCGGCAACATCCCTACCTAACAATTGAGTAGGGGACAATTCTTTCTCCTTTAACCACGCAGCAAAACGTCCCCATTCCGTAGGGGTTAATGGTTTAGCTGCATCTTGCGTCAATTTTGTAAAATGACTAGTCAGCAGCAATACTGCCTGGGTATTTTCATTTAGATTCATGGATCATTCGTTTGTTGATGTCGATGCCAATGCGCAGGGATAAACCTTACCGCTACCAGCCTGCTGTAAGAGTGCGGCTATAACAGTAAACGTCCAGCCCGAATCTATAATATCATCCACTAAAAATACGTTTCCATTATTAATATTAGATTGGTCAATTACAAACACACCATCCAGATTCCGGCATTGGTGAAAACGGTTCTGCTGAAGCTTCTGAGGGGCATTAGTCTTAACTTTTTTTACCGCATCAACAAAGGGCAAGCCAAGCGCATCTGCTAGCCTCTGAGTGAAATCCGGCACCAGCATAGGATGATTCATTGACGGCACACAGCAAACCCACACAGGAAATACTTCCGGCTGCCATCGTTCGCGGATCATTTCGGCTGTCGCAACAACCAGTTCATCACGGAAGCAGCCTGCATGTTTATCATCCGCAACCATTTTCCCCCAGCCAGCATCACCCCAACGTGATAACACCCGTCCCTCCTGCGCCCTCAAGTTGAAAGGTAAATTACCCCTAAAGCCATGTTCTTCAAAAGCATTAGCAGCCACTTGGATTTTGGGTTTTATAGCAACTTCGGCATGTTTCAAGAATGTCGCTGCCCGATGAGCAAGTGCTGAATTACCCGGGATAATCGCAACAGCAGGCTGATTAAGGCAATTGGTACAGCGACCACAGGGTTCATCCGCCTTATCATCCAGTGCATCCCTCAGGAAACTCATCAAACAATCTTTGGTTTGTAAATAACGCTGCACTTCCTGCCACTCAATTTCCCGTTGCCGGGTGAGATGGGCAATACGCCCACGATCCATAGCAAACGGTATAGATGTCCTCCGCCACTGGGTGTCCATTTTTATAATGGGTGCAGGATTTTCTACACTCAGCAACTTCAACACCTTCTCGATTTGACCATAGCGCAAATTTGTTATTTCCTCAAGCTGGCGCTGAGTCAAACCATCGCTTTGTGTAAGCTTATCAATAACCTGCATAACTTGTTGTTCAGAAGGGAAAGCAGATTCACGAAAAAATTCGTGAATATCGTGATCTTCCGTACCACTTAGCAAAACGCCAAAGGCAGAATCAATTCCGCGTCCGGCACGACCAACCTGTTGATAATAGGCAACAATGGAGCCCGGTGCCTGATAATGAATAACAAAGCGCAAATCAGGCTTATCGTATCCCATACCTAACGCAGTCGTTGCCACCAGCACTGTGAGCTGATTATTTAGTAACGAGTCTTCAAGGTGCTGTCTGTAACTATCACTGTCAGCAAAACCGGGATGCACCACTCCGCTGTAATAGGCTAGCGCGTTGATACCGTTCTGACGCAACCAAACGCTGACCTGATCGGCATCGCGTTTGGTCAGAGCGTATATGATGCCGGTTCCCCCCAATGTCGGGATAGATTGTGCAAGCCATGCCAGACGTGCCGCCTGATCTGGCAACACCATCGTTTGCAATGACAGACTGTCACGAACTAGAGATCCTCGTTGAATCTGGATATTGCCAAGCTGATCCTGTATGTCGGCTATAACGCGATTGTTTGCCGTTGCCGTCGCCCCCAATACAGGCGTGTTAGCAGGCAAAAAGCGTAGAATATTGACGATACGGCGGTAGTCCGGCCTGAAATCATGCCCCCAATCCGAAATACAATGGGCTTCATCCACTACCATCAATGCAATACGATCAGCAATTGGCTGTAAAACTGATTCCACAAACTTGTCATTGGCTAAGCGTTCTGGGGAGATTAACAAGCAGTCTATTTCATCAGCCAGAATCTGCCGTGTCACCGCCTGCCAGTCATCAGTATTGGTTGAATTCATGGTAACGGCATTAATTCCCAAACGTCGGGCAGCATCAATCTGGTTACGCATCAATGCCAACAAGGGTGAAATAATGATGGTCGGCCCCAAGCCTCGGTCACGAAAAATTTTAGCACTGATAAAATACACTGCGCTTTTCCCCCAGCCAGTGCGTTGAACCACCAATAACTTTTGGCGGTGATTCACCAGTGCGTCAATGGCCTCCCATTGTCCATCACGAAAATCAGCTTGCGAATTGGCTAATGCCGTTTGTAATAGTTGTTGCGCTTTCAAGCGATTCATTCAATATCCCCTGTGTTAGTTTTACCCCGTAACGCCTATCCGTTTTACTGAATGTCGTGGGTTTTGCGCTTGTCAAGTTACAAATGAACCGTATAAACCAAGCCCGCTGGATTCTAGCGCACATGCACAGCTGACTTTTTCTAACTTTGTATCTTCTATTCTGGATTCGAAGAAGTAGCTGAAAGCAATCCCATTGGTTCACATTAGTTTACATTATTTCAAATCAATCCAAAAAAGCCCTGATCGCCGCTATCCCCTGGCCTCCGCTTTGCCGTGCTGTAATCAGGCTGGATTCTGTCATGCCCCCTAAGGCATAAACAGGCAGATTGACCTTGGCGATCAAGTCGGCAAATTGCTCCCAGCCCAGCGAAGGAGCGCCCGGATGGGTTTGGGTCGGCAGCACCGGGGCCAGCACAACAAAATCCACGCCTATTTTTTGCGCCTGTTGCAGTTGTTCAAGGTTGTGGCATGACGCGGCGAGCCATTGGCTGTTTTTTGGACGCTTGGTCAAGGCCATTAAGTGACTGCTGGTCAGGTGGATACCGTCGACTTCTATTGAACATTCCACGGCGGAATTCATTAACAGCACGGCCTGCTGCTGTTGGCATAACGGGTAGGCCTGTTCAAAAAACTTTGCGACGTCTGCGGAAGGCAAGGTTTTCAATCTGGCCTGTATCAGCTTAACGCCCCGGTTCAATATTTTTTGCAGGTTGGCCATCAACAAAGTTTCATCCGCGTCATCCAGAATCGCGTAATGATGCGGCAACCGGGCGGCGGTGATGATCGGCTGATTGGCGGCGGGGAATGCGTAATGTTCCAGTTCAGCCGGTGTTACCCATTTAAACGGCTGGCCTTCCAAGCTTTTAGCTTCGCCTGAAAACTGCTCGACCAAGAAAACGTTGAGTTGTACGAACCGGTCGGGGTACTGGTGGCTGACGGTAATCAGCGGGGTTGCCGCTGTTACGGTGATGTTGAGTTCTTCGTTGAGCTCACGGGCCAAGGCTTGTTCTGCGGTTTCCGAGGCTTCAATCTTGCCGCCGGGGAATTCCCACAAGCCGCCTTGGTGCAAGGCGGCATGGCGCAAAGAAATCAGGATTTTTCCTTCCGGGTTTTTGACTACGCCTACGGCGACTTGGAGGGGATTCATTTATTTAGTGGGATGCAGGAACGGTCATCGTAATACACAAGTTTCTGAGGTATACCGTCATTGCGGCAGGGATTGCCGGAATCCATGACTGCATGGACAGATATTTGCTCCTGCAATATCTGCATTCCCTACATCCATGTGGGTTATGCAGGTGGTACGACTCCATGGATGGAGGAGGTAGAATCGCGTCTGGAACAGCGATCGAGAGCAATGCATGGAGCAATTGCCGAGAACACAAGGATGTGAAAAAATAAATCAAAATGGGGTTCATGTAACTAAAAACGGCTAGCGAGTTCTGGAGTTGCCATCCATGGCATCTCAGCAACTGCTCCTGCGTTGCTCTACCTCCTGCATCCATGCAGTCGTGGATCGCGGCAATCCCTGCCGGGATGACGTGCTTTAAAATATCTGTGTATATCGACGAGCGCCGGAGCGTGGGAATGATGGAATCTTTCGCCTTTCGCCTTGTGCCTTTCACCTGCTTTTAAGTCCTATATTCCGCATTGATTTTCACATACTCATAAGACAAATCGCAGGTTAACACTTCCTGCACTGCGTCGCCGCGACCCAGTTTGACGGTCACGGTGATTTCTTCCTGGTTCATCACCCGCTGCCCGGCTTCCTCGGTGTAATCGTCGGCTCTGCCGCCGTTTCTGACGATGCAGACATCATCCAAATACAGTTGCACATTTTCCAAGACCATATTTTCAACCCCGGCGCGCCCCACGGCTGCCAGTATCCGTCCCCAGTTCGGATCGCTGGCAAAAAAAGCGGTTTTTACCAGCGGCGAGTGGGCGATGGTTTTTCCGACACGCACGGCCTCTTGATCGGTCAAAGCCTGTTCAACCACGATACGCATCAGCTTGGTTGCGCCCTCCCCGTCTCTGACAATGGCTTCCGCCAACTGCTTGCAGACCGTCATCACCGCATCGGCAAAAATCGGGTAATGTTCGCTGTCCTGCTTGATTTCAGGAGCCGTTGAGCAACCGCTCGCCATCAATACGCAAGCATCATTGGTGGAGGTGTCGCCATCGACGGTGATGCGGTTGAACGATTGCTCAACGGCCAGCGCCAGACAATTCTGCAATAAAGCTTTGTCGATTCTCGCGTCGGTGGCGATAAAGCCCAGCATGGTCGCCATATTAGGCTGGATCATGCCCGCGCCTTTGGAAATGCCGGTAATAGTGATGGTTTGGCCGTCAATTTCGATAACCTTGGACACGCCTTTGGCAAAAGTATCGGTGGTCATGATTGCCTGGGCCGCTTTGTCCCAATTGTCGGTATCCAGGTTACTGACGGCTTCCCGCAAGACGGCTTTAATTTTGCCCACCGGCAACGGTTGACCGATGACGCCGGTCGAAAAAGTCAGCACTTGGCTTGCAGCCGCATTAACCACTTCGGCAAGACCGGCGCAGGTCGCCAAAGCATCCTGCATACCTTGTTCGCCGGTGCCTGCATTGGCATTACCGGAATTAATCAGCAGCCAGCGCGGAGTATGTGCCAGATTCGCTTTTGCCACATGCACGGGCGCTGCGCAAAAAGCGTTTTGGGTAAACACCGCCGCACAGCTCGAATGCTCGGCCATTTGTATGACCAGAATATCATCCCTCACAGTTTGCTTAATGCCGGCATTCGCAGTACCCAGCGTTATGCCGACTACTGAATGCATGACGGGAAAATTGCACTGCCCTACTGCCATAAGTTAATCCTCATTAGTTACATAATCGAATACGGATGACGCGGATTTTTGGTTTCTTAGCAATCCGTCTAAATGCGCCTGTTTTTTGGCATCCATATTCTATTTTTCAAACCTTAAAAAAAACAAACACGTTATCGATTTTTTTAACTTCCACACGCATCAGTTTGCATTGTTTTTTTATTGCCTTTAACCGCTCCGGCTGTTCACTGACCGAAAAAGGCAAAATCACTTCCACTTCAATCTGACCGTCCAGATAATGGATTCTAAAATCCTCTATAGACGATTTGAAATCCGCAAGATAACGATCCAATAGTCGCTGTACTTCCCCGCGCGACAGCGGCCTGGAATCATATTGCAAACTTTCGTCGTCTTCCGGATCGACATGCACCAACACATCCATCACGTCGTCAAAACGCTTGATCAAATCATCCCTGACAATGTCGCCTATCATATGACCTTCAGAAACGGTAATCCGGGGATCGACGACAATATGCGCATCAATCAGCGCATCTTCGCCCATTTGCCGGGTGCGCAACAAATGAATGCCCTCGACACCGTCAATGGCGTGAATAGCTGTGCTGATTTCAGCGACCAGCTTAGGCGGCAAGGAGGTATCGACCAGTTCCTTAATGCTGTCCAGCACCAGATTTAGGCCAATTTTAGCCACCATCAATGCGACCACGATGGCGGCAATCCCATCAGCCAAAGGATAACCTAGCATCACTGCGCCTATGCCGAATAAAACCACCAGCGATGAAATCGCATCACTGCGCTGATGCCAAGCATTAGCCAGCAGCAATTTGGAACGGGTTTGTTTAGCAATGCGCTTGGTGTATTGATATAGCCATTCGTTGATCAGAATAGAAAGAGCCGCGACACCCATTGATACTGCATTGGGCGAAAGCAGATGTTCAGGGTGCAGCATTCGTTCCATAACCGACCAAACAATAGCACCGCCAACTGCAATTAAGCCGCTGCCTAGAATGACGGTCGCTATGGTTTCAAAGCGACGATGGCCGTAAGGGTGCTCATGATCGGCCTCGCGACTGCCCAATCTAACCGCAATAATAACCAGAAGGTCGCTGAGCAGATCCGATAGCGAATGGATACCGTCGGCAATTAAAGCCGCAGACTGCCCGAGAATACCGAAACCGATTTTAATCAGCGTCTGCAAAATGTTAATCGCTGCGCCCACATAAGTGGCTCTCGCTTTGAGTTTATCCATTTTTGCG